>JADGHI010000612.1 GCA_019689515.1 Acetobacteraceae bacterium
GGGTAGGGCAGGGGGGGGCGCCGTTCGGCTGGCGGTCGGCCGCCTCGACGGAACGCGGTCGCGGCCCCATCTTTCTGGGACCGCCGACCCACCCAGCGCGAGGCTGCGCCCCCGCTGCCCCGATCCGGACGAATCGCCCGTCGATGAACCTCCTCGCCGCGCCCCCGGTGCTGTTCTTCCCCCAGAAGCGCCCGCCGCCGCCCTCGGAGCGGCGGCTCAAGGTCGTCTCGCCCTTCGAGCCGAACGGCGACCAGCCCCAGGCGATCCGCGAGCTGGTCGAGGGGCTCGCGCGCGGCGAGCGCGACCAGGTGCTGCTCGGCGTCACCGGCTCCGGCAAGACCTTCACCATGGCGAAGGTGATCGAGGCGGTGCAGCGCCCGACGCTGATCCTCGCCCCGAACAAGACTCTCGCTGCCCAGCTCTACGGGGAGATGAAGGCGTTCTTCCCGGAGAACGCGGTGGAGTATTTCGTCTCTTACTACGACTACTACCAGCCGGAGGCCTACGTCCCGCGCACCGACACCTACATAGAGAAGGACGCGCAGATCAACGAGCAGATCGACCGCATGCGCCACTCCGCGACGCAGGCGCTGCTCGAGCGCAACGACGTGGTGATCGTCGCTTCCGTCTCCTGCATCTACGGCATCGGCTCGGTCGAGACCTATTCGCGCATGGTCGTGCGCCTGGAGAAGGGCGGGCGGATCGAGCGCGACACGCTGGTGAAGGGCCTCGTCGAGCAGCAGTACCGGCGCAACGACGCCGCCTTCCAGCGCGGCACCTTCCGCATCCGCGGCGAGACGGTGGATGTCTGGCCCTCCCACCTCGAGGACCGCGCCTGGCGCATCTCCCTCTTCGGCGACGAGATCGACGCGCTGCGCGAGTTCGACCCGCTGACCGGCGAGATCACCGCCGAGATGGCCTCGGTCGCGATCTACGCGAACAGCCACTACGTCACTCCGCGCCCGACGCTCCAGCAGGCGATCGCGCAGATCAAGGTGGAGCTGAAGCAGCGCCTCGCCGAGCTGGAGGCGCAGGGCAAGCTGCTCGAGGCCCAGCGGCTCGAGCAGCGCACCATGTTCGACATCGAGATGCTGGAGACGACGGGCTCCTGCAAGGGGATCGAGAACTACTCGCGCTATCTCACCGGCCGGAATCCCGGCGAGCCGCCGCCGACGCTCTTCGAGTACCTGCCGGAGAACGCGCTGCTGATCGTGGACGAGAGCCACGTCACTGTCCCTCAGCTCGGCGGCATGTTCCGCGGCGACTACAACCGCAAGAGCGTGCTCGCCGAGTTCGGCTTCCGCCTGCCGAGCTGCGTGGACAACCGCCCGCTGCGCTTCGAGGAATGGGACGCCTACCGCCCCGCGACGATCTTCGTCAGCGCCACGCCGGGGCCCTGGGAGCTGGAGCGCACCGGCGGTGTCTTCGCCGAGCAGGTGATCCGCCCGACGGGGCTGATCGATCCGCTCTGCGAGGTGCGCCCGGTCGAAGGCCAGGTGGACGACCTGCTCGCCGAGTGCCGCGAGGTGACGCGGAAGGGCGGGCGCGTGCTGGTGACGACGCTCACCAAGCGCATGGCCGAGGACCTGACCGAGTACATGGCCGAGGCGGGCATCAAGGTCCGCTACCTGCACTCGGACGTGGACACGCTGGAACGCATCGAGATCATCCGCGACCTGCGGCTCGGCGTGTTCGACGTGCTGGTGGGCATCAACCTGCTGCGCGAGGGGCTCGACATCCCCGAATGCATGCTGGTCGCGATCCTGGACGCCGACAAGGAGGGCTTCCTGCGCTCCACGACGAGCCTGATCCAGACCATCGGCCGCGCCGCGCGCAATGCGGAGGGGCGGGTGATCCTCTACGCCGACCGCATGACGGACTCGCTCCGCCGCGCGCTGGAGGAGACGGAGCGCCGGCGCGCCAAGCAGATGGCCTGGAACGAGGCGCACGGCATCACGCCGCAGACCATCAAGCGGCAGATCGCCGACGTGCTGCAGAGCGTGTACGAGCAGGACTATGTGACGGTCGAGGCGGTCGAGGGCTCGGAGAGCGCGACCGAGTTCGTCGGCAAGGACCTGCGCGCCACCATCGCCGAGCTGGAGAAGCGCATGCGGGCCGCGGCGGCCGATCTGGAATTCGAGGAGGCAGCCCGGCTGCGCGACGAAATCAAGCGGCTGGAGGCGCTGGAACTCGGCCTCGACGTGCCGCCCGCCACAGGGCGCCCGCGCGCCGCGCAGGATTGGACGCCGCAGCCGCTCGGTCCCGGAGGCGGCGGCTACGAGCCGAAGCGTGGCAAGCAGCGGGCGGCGCAGCGCGGCGGCGCTGGTTCCTCCGGCGGCGGCCGAGGGAGGCGGCGCCGTGGCTGAGCGGCTTTCGGCATCGCTGCCTGCCGGCGGCGAGGCGTGGCCGATCGCCGCGGCCATTCCGCGTGTGGCGCTCGTCACCGGCGGCGCCCGGCGCCTTGGGCGCGCGATCGTGCTCGGGCTGGCGGAGGCCGGCTTCGACGTCGCGATCCACTACGGCCGCAGCGCCGCAGAGGCGGAGGCGACGGCAGAGGAGGTCCGCGCGCGCGGCCGCGCCGCCGCCATCCTCCGCGCCGACCTCGCGCGCGAGGCGGAAAGCGCGGCCTTGCTTGCGCGCGCTGCCGACGCGCTCGGCGGCGGCCCGGTCGGGGTGCTTGTCAACAACGCCAGCGTGTTCGAGCGCGACGAGTGGCACGACGCGACGCG
>JADGHI010000613.1 GCA_019689515.1 Acetobacteraceae bacterium
GGCTGCTGGCCGAGGACGTGGACGCCCTGGCCGCCGACGGCGACCCCGTCCTCGTCCGGCCCGATGAGCACGAGCGCGACCTCCCGGCCCGCATCGCGCGGCGACCGCACCGCCTGGACCGCCCGCTGATAGCCCTTCGACCCGGTCTTGCGCCCGAGCACGAGGAAGAAGGGCTCCTGGATGTCGAGCACCTCGCGGAATCGCGCCACCGAGGCGGGCAGGGCGAACTCGGTCGCGTCCACCCCGCCGCCGGGCACGACCGCGAGCCGCTCGCCGCCGCCGAGCAGGTCGGCGACCGTCCGCGAAAACAGCAGGGTCCGGTCGGCCCGGGCGAAGGCGTCGAGGTAGCGGCGCCAGTAGTAGAACCGGTCGTCGCCATGGAAATGCGGCAGCAGCACGAGACGCGGCCGCGGCCCATCCAGGGCGGCGAGCGTCTCCACCGTGCGCGGGATCACGTCGAAGGGGATGCCCTGCACCAGCACGGCGTCGTAGCCGGCCGCATGGCGGCGGAGCCAGTCCTGCATCGCGGCCGAGTGCGGCCCGCGCACGGCGGCGAAATCCGCCTCCTCCTCCGCGCTGCGCGTCCGCGTCAGGCCGAGGACGGCTGTCATCCACGAATCGAGGTGGTGGCTTCGCAGCTCGGCCTCGGCCTCCTCGGCGAAATCGGCCTGCGCCTCCACGACGGGGCGAAGGCCGCCACCGGCGTCCGAATGGGGATCCGCGCGCAGCACCGACAGCCGCTCCAGCATGATGCCCAGCGGCCGCGGATCGCCCTGGTGGCTGTGCGGCTCGACCTCTCCCGTGAGAAGGAGCGGTGCCTGCGCGTCGGCGGGAGGGAGCGTGAAGCGCAGGACGAAGTGCTGCTCGACGGTGGGGCGGATGCTGTCGGGCGGCGCCGGCGACGCCGCCATCGGCCCGCCGGCGGCCGGGGCGACGAGGAGCCTCACCGTCTTGGGGTAGGGCGACCAGCCCGCGAGTTCAACGATCTGGCTGCCCGGCGGCAGCAGCGCCTCGAATTTGCCCGAGGTCCAGCGCCGCGCGATGCCGTCCTGCCCGAACTCCGGCCCATTGAAGCCGCCGAGGAGCATGGGCCGCCCGTCGGGGGCGAGCCGGTCGAGCAGGGACTGGACCAGGGCCGCGCCATCCCGGAGCCAGGCCTGTTCCAGGCGGCGGCATCGCTCCTCCATCTCCGCGGCAGGCACCTCGTCCGGCGCGAAGAAGGTGGTCCGGTCGAACAGTTCGCCGAGAATGCCGGAGGATCCGCCCTCCGCCGCCGCGAGGCGGCAGCCGAAATGCATCTGGTTGGTGAGCTCGCCCACGCCGACCGCGGCGAGGTCGATGCGCGCGAAATGCGGCCGCAACCGCGAGGCGACCTGGATCAGATACTCCTCCGCCCCGCCGAGTGCCGGTTCGGTGTAGCGGTAGGTGACGATCAGCAGCTTGCGCTCCGGCTGCCGCCGGCGTGGGGCGGTGCGCTGGATCAGATCGCGCAGCGCCTTCGCATAGGGGAGGCAGGCCGCCGACCAGGTCAGGTTCTCGCGCGCGTAGCGGGCCGCGCGCTCGCCCAGCGCGCGGCGGCCCGGCGCGTCGGCGAGAAGCTCCGCGAGCGCCTCGGCGAAGCGGTCGCGCGGCACGACGACGCCCGCCCCGGCCTCGGCCACGGCGAAGCCGCGCACTCCCTCCGGCGTGCTGAGCGTGGCAAGGCCGTGCACCAGGTATTCCGGCACCTTGAGGCTCGACCCCCCGCCGGAGGCGAGCGGGTTGAGCGCCGCGTCCCAGCTGCGCAGCACCGAGGACTTCGTGGCCTCGTCCAGGACGCCGTGCATCAGCACGTTGGGCGCGCGCGGCCGGCCGACCGCGTTGCAGACCTCGCCGAGGAACTCGAAGCGCACCTCGGGCAGGGCGGGCGCCAGCTCCTCGAGGATGAATTTCGCGGCCTCGACATTCGGCGGGTGGGACGAGCCCATGAAGCCGACGCGGAGCGCGGCGCCCTCCGCCGCCGCCACCGCCGGCGCGCCCGGCTTGGCAGCCCTCGTGTCGTCGGGGCTGCTGCATCCATTGGGCACCAGCACCGTACGCGCGCCGGCGGCGGCGAAGTGCCCGGCATCGTCCGCGCTGCAGGCCACCACGAGGTCCGCGCGCCGCGCCAGCTCGGCCTCGACGCGCGCGGCGAAGTCCACGAGCTCGGCGCGCAGCGGGTGACGCTCGAGGAGCTGCGGCTTCAAGGTGGCTTCGACATTGTGCGCGCTGTAGACGACCGGCACGGAGCAGCCGTCCGGGAAGATCGCGTCGAGCAGCGGCGCCATGTAGCAGTGCTCGAAGACCACGGCCGAGCAGCGGCGCGCCAGCTCCGCGGCGGCGGCGACGAGGCTCCGGTTCGCGGCGCAGAAGAGGCCGGCGATCACGTCGTTGGCCGAGACCGGCGCGAGCGCGTTGACGGTCCGTTGCACCTCGCGGTGGCGCTCCTCCGGCGCGATCGTCACCTGCAGGAAGCCGGGCTCGACGAGCCTCGCGTCCGGCCTGTCGCCAAAGCAGACAAGGGCGACGTCGCCCCCGATCTCGCGGGCGAGGCTGCCGAGGACCTCGCGGATGCGCCTGGCGCCGCCGAAGGGCGCGGCGGCGATTGCGTAGTCGTTGAAGGCGAGGATCAGCGGCCGCTCCGGCCGCCGCTCGCCGGCCGGAGCCTCGTCCCCGGCGGCGAGCGCGTCGGCGATCCCGG
>JADGHI010000025.1 GCA_019689515.1 Acetobacteraceae bacterium
GCTGCGTCTGTTGTGTATATGAGACTGGAGGTCGCGCTGGACGCGACAACGCTCGAGCCGATGGTGACCTGGGGCAACAGCCCGGAGGACGCGCTGCCGGTGACGGGCCGTGTCCCCGACCCCGCCGACGCGGCCTCCGAGGTGCAGCGCGCCGCCTGGCGCGAGACGCTGGAGTACATGGGCCTTACGCCGGGGCAGCGGCTGACCGACATCGCCGTGGACCAGGTGTTCATCGGCTCCTGCACCAACGGCCGGATCGAGGATCTGCGCGCCGCCGCCGAGGTCGCGCGCCGCGGCAAGGCGGTGGTGCCGGCGATGGTCTCGCCGGGTTCGACCCAGGTGAAGCGCCAGGCCGAGGCGGAGGGGCTGGACCGCATCTTCAAGGAGGCCGGGTTCGAGTGGCGCGAGTCCGGCTGCTCGATGTGCGTCGGCATGAACGGCGACCTGGTGGGGGCCGGCAAGCGTTGCGCCTCGACCTCGAACCGCAACTTCCGCGGCCGCCAGGGCAGGGGCAGCCGCACCCATCTGATGAGCCCGGCGATGGCCGCGGCGGCGGCGCTGCGTGGCCGCATCGCCGATGTGCGCGACCTGGTGGCGGGAGGCTGAGCGCCATGATGGAGCCCTTCACGACCCTCACCGCCGTCGCCGCGCCGATCGACGCGCCGAACGTGGACACCGACCAGATCGCGCCGGCGCGCTTCCTCCGCCGCCCGCGCAAGGAGGGCTACGCCGACGTGCTGTTCCACGACCTGCGCTATTCGGCGCCGGGGGTGGAGCGGCCGGACTTCGTGCTGAACCAGCCAGCCTACCGTGACGCGCGCATCCTCGTCGCCGACCGGAACTTCGGCGGCGGGTCGAGCCGCGAGCACGCCGTCTGGGCGCTGGTGGACAGCGGCATCCGCTGCGTCATCGCGATCAGCTTCGGCGACATCTTCTGGGAGAACTCGGTCAAGAGCGGGCTGCTGCTGGTGCGGCTCGACGAGCCGAACGTCGCGGCGCTGCGTGGCCAGCTCCACGCCCAGCCCGGCGCGAAGGTGACGGTGGACCTGGAGCGCCAGTGCATCACCGGACCGGACGGGCGCGAACTGTCTTTCGAGATCGAGCCGGCCCGCAAGCGGCGCCTGCTGCATGGGCTGGACGAGATCGGCGTGACGAAGCGCCACGAGGCGGCGATCGGCGCCTTCGAGCAGGCCTACCGCGCGCGCCGGCCCTGGCTGTTTCGCCACGGCGCGGCGCAAGCGGGATAGGGCTGCCGGCGCGATCGCGCGCCAAGCCGTTCTCTTGCCGGCGTGAGACGGCGGAACTGAAAAAGCGCCTCCCACATCGGTGTGGCGAGGCGCTGGGATGCCCGAGGTGCAGGCAGCGGTGTGCCCCGCCGCCGCTCGCTGGCTATTGCTGGACCAGGCCGAGCGTCCTCAGCGCCTCGCGCTTCTCGCGCCAGTCGCGGTGGACGCGCGCGGTGAACGCCTCGCGGCCTAGGTGGATGACCGGTTCGCGCAGGCGCGTCATGGTCGCGCGGAACGCCTCCGTGCCCATGCCCTGCTCGCAGCCGCGCTCGAGCCTGGCGAGGATCTCGGGCGGCGTGCCGCGCGGGGCGAAGACGCCGTTCATCGGCGGCAGGACCGTCGGCAGGCCGAGTTCCTGCGTGCTCGGGACATCCGGCGCGCCTGGGCTGCGGCGCTCGTTGAACACGAGGAGCAGGCGCAGCGGCTTGCCCTGCACGCCCCCGACGGTGAGGTTGGCGAAGTCGAGGCGCCCGGCGAGGAGTTCCGGGATGATTGCCGCCTCGCCGCGGAACGGGATGTCCACGACCTGCAGGCCGCGTGCGCGCAGCACCAGCGCGGCCGAGACGTGCCCGACGCTGCCGGTGCCGAACTGCCCGTAGGTGAGGGCGCCCGGCCGCGCCTGCGCCGCCGCGAAGACGTCGGCGATGGAGCGGTAGGGCGAGTCCTCGCGCACACCGAGGCCGAGGACGTTCTCGAACACCTGGCAGACGAACTCGAACTGGTCCGGGTGCAGCGTGACGCCGCGCGTCACGTGAGGCGCGGCGGTGATCGGCGTGACCGGACCGAAGCCGATCGTGTAGCCATCCGGCCGCGCCTGCGCGACCGCCTGGGCGCCGAGCACGCCCGCGGCGCCGTCGCGGTTGACGACGACGAAGCGGGCGGAGAGCGTCTCCGACAGCGCGCCGGCGGTGGCGCGAGCGATGGTGTCAACGATGCCGCCCGCCGCCCAACCGACGATCACCTGCACCGGACGGTCAGGCCACGCCGTGTCCGCGGCCTGCGGGGCAGGTGCCTGCGCCCGCGCCGCGAACGGCGCGAGCAGCAGGCCCGCCAGGAGGGCGACGCGCGCGCGCATCACTTGCCGAGCAGCTTGCGCGCGATGAGGACCTTCTGAATCTCCGTCGTTCCGCCGCCGATCTGCGCGTGGCGCAGCAGGCGGTAGAAGTAGGTGAGCGGCAGCTCCAGCGTCTCGCCCATGGCGCCGTGCACCTGGATGGCGCTGTCGAGCACGCGCGCGCCCCACTCGCCGGAGCAGAGCTTCACCACCGCGGCCTCGGCCCGCACGTCCTCGCCGGCGTCGGCGCGCGCGGCCATCTCGTAGGTCATGGAGCGCAGCGCGGTGATGTCCACGTGCATGTCCACCAGGCGCCACTGGATCGCCTGGCGGTCGGCGATGGGGCGGCCGAAGGTGACGCGCTGCTTCGCCCATTCGATGGACATGTCGAGCGCACGCTGCATCTTGCCGATCGCGTAGGGCCCGCGCAGCAGCCGGTCGTGGATCGTGAGCCAGCGCTGGCCCAGGTAGAAGCCCTTGCCGACCTCCCCGAGCACGTTCTCCGGCCCGAGGCGGACGTTGTCGAAGTGCACCACGTACTGCGCCGAGCGCGGCCCGAGCCAGGTCGCGATGCCGGAGGTCTCGATGTTCACGCCCGGCGTGTTGCGCTCGAAGACGAACATGGTGATGCCGCCCCGCTGGCGCTTCTCCGGGTCGGTCACCGCCTGCACCATCATGATGTCGCTCTCGTGCGCGTTCGAGATCCACATCTTGGTGCCGTTGAGGATCCAGCCGTCGCCGTCGCGGACCGCGCGCGTCTGCATCATGCCGCCGGGGTCGGAGCCGGCGTTGGGCTCCGACTGGCCGAAGCAGGTGGTCTTCTCGCCCTCGATGACCGGCTT
Organism: Acetobacteraceae bacterium; assembly: GCA_019689515.1. Lineage (GTDB taxonomy): Bacteria > Pseudomonadota > Alphaproteobacteria > Acetobacterales > Acetobacteraceae > Caldovatus. The sequence continues at coordinate 3,183 of JADGHI010000025.1, forward strand.
GAGGAACCGCTCGATCTGCTCGCCCTTGCACTCGTAGAGGATGTTGGCGACGTTGGCGAATGGGAACGGGACGGCGCAGTAGTTGAACTCCTCGAGGATCACGCACTGCGCGAGCATCCCGAGGTTCGATCCGCCGTACTGCTCCGGCACCATCAGGTACCAGAGGCCGGAGTCGCGCGAGAGCTTGATCAGCCGATCCACGATCTTCTGGTCGAAGACCGAGCGCAGGTTGGAGATCGGCGGCAGGCCATAGGCGTGCCGCGGGCTCGCGAGGTATTCGCGCTCCAGCGGCATCAGCTCCTCGCGCACGATGCGGCGCGCGAGGTCGCGGTACTCGACGATTTCAGGCGGCAGGACGTAGCCTGCCTGGCCCGGGTTGACGGCGTGGGTGTCCATTTCTCTCTCGCGCGCCTCTTCTTGCGTAGTCGGTCAGGCCAGGGTGGCGAGCTGCCGGGCCTGGATCTTCTCCAGCGACATCAGCCGGTCGAACAGGGCGCCGGCCTGGTTGTGCGCATTGCCGGCCTCCAGGCAGCCCTGGAACTTCTCGAACAGCTCCGAGTCGGAAAGTGGGAGTTCCGCGTGGCCGGTGGCGTGGCGCACTTCGGGTCCCTTCAGCGTGATGCCGGAGGTCAGCGCGACCGTCACCTGGTCGAAGGGCGCCGCGCCGGAGCCGTCCGCCATGTACTCCGTGGTCGTGTCGATCGCGACGCGCGGGATCAGCGACTGGATGTCGGGGCGCTGCACGAAGGAATCGGTCAGCTCCGGCAGGCCGACGCGCTTGGCGACGAGCGCGCTGCTCATCGCGAACTCCATGCTGAACTTCGCTTCCAGGCCGGTCTTCGGGCGATGGTTGCGCAGGATGGTGGCGTAGCGGTCGCTGATGGAGACGCGGATCTCCTTCACCTCCTCGCTCTTCACCGGGTTTTCCTTGAACAGCTCGATCGCGCCGTCGATCGCCCGGTGGGTGCAGTAGCAGGTCGGGTACTTCTTGATGGAAAGGCCCTCGGTGAGGATCTTCCACTCCTTGCCGAGCGCCTTCGGCTCGCTCGTGCGGTCCACCTCGCCGTGCTGCGAGACGGCGGAGAGGAAGCCCTGCGGGTGCTCCAGCGCGTCGAGGTGCGAGGTGAAGCCCGCCTGCGCCAGCCGCGCCGCGATCACGCCCGAATGGGCCGAGCGGCCGGCGTGGAAGGGCTTCGTCATGGTGCCGAAATTCGCCATCAGCCCGGCGCTCTGCGAGGCGCCGAGGGCGATCGCCATCGCCGCCTTCGTCGCATCCAGCTTGCGCAGCGAGGCGCAGGCCGCGGCGGCGGCGATGGCGCCGAAGATGCCGGTCGGGTGCCAGCCCTTGACGTGGTGGAAGCCCTGGTCGCGCCAGACCAGCTCCGCCCAGGTCTCGTAGCCTGCCAGGTAGGCGGCGAGCATCTCCTCGCCCGAGGAGCCGAGCGCCTCGCCCTCGGCGAGGATCGCCGGGACCAGCACCGTGCTCGGATGGCCACGGAGCGCCACGTCGTCGAAGTCGAGCGCGTGGCCGGCCACGCCATTCACCCACGCCGCCTCCGGCGCCGGTGCGCGCAGGTCGGAGAAGTAGAGCGTCGCCTCGCCCGACGGCCCGCCGATGCCGAGCGTCTTGCGCAGGATCTGCACCGCGTCCTCGTCGCGCCCGGCGATCATGGTGCCGATGCAGTCCACGAAGCCCATGCGCGCGATCTTCACCGCCTCGGGCGGAATCTTCGCGTAGGTGAGGCCGGCGACGAACTCGCCGAGCGCCTTGGTGAGTGGCATGGCCGTTTCCCTCCGTTCGTCCTAAGCCGCCTTGAGCTTCTCACGCAGCGCCCGCAGGCTTCCGCCCATCTTGACGCTGCCCGGCAGCGGGTGACCGACGATGTCCTCCGCGAGCTGCGCGCACTCGATCAGCTTGTCGAGGTCAATGCCGGTCTCGATGCCCATCTCGTGCAGCATGAAGACCAGGTCCTCGGTGCAGACGTTCCCCGCCGCACCCTTGTGCGCGGCAAAGGGGCAGCCGCCGAGGCCCGCGACCGTGGAGTCGTAGATCGCCACGCCCATCTGCAGTCCCGCATAGGCATTGGCGATGCCCATGCCGCGCGTGTCGTGCAGGTGCAGCGCAAGCGTCAGGTCCGGGTAGCGGTTGCGCACCGCGCCGACCACGCGCTTGATGGACTCCGGCGTCGCCCAGGCCATGGTGTCGGCGAGGGAGACGGTCTTGATTTCCTGCCCGTACTGCTTGCCGAGGTCGAGGATCTGGCCGACCATGTCCACGACGGTGGAGATCGGCACCTCGCCCTGGAAGTTGCAGCCGAAGGCGGCCATGATGCTGCCGCGGTCCACGGCCACGCCGTTCTCGAGGAACAGCTTGATCATGCCGTGCTGCGCCTCGTAGTTCTGCTGCAGCGTGCGCTGCTGGTTGCGCAGCAGGAACTTCTCCGAGGCGGTGAGCGAGATCGAGCCGCGCAGGTGGAGATCGCCGACCTCGAGCGCGCGGCGGAAGCCCTTGTCGTTCAGCCAGAGCGCGGTATAGCGCACGCCCGGCTTCCGCTTGAAGCGGCGCACGACCTCGTCCGCGTCGGCCCAGCCAGGGACGCGGGCCGGGTTGACGAAGGAGACGGTCTGGATCTGGGAGAGGCCGGTTTCCGAAAGGGCGTCAATAAGCTCGACCTTGCGCTCGGTCGGAATGGGGCCCTTCTCGATCTGGAAGCCCTCGCGCGGGCCTTCCTCGTTGATCTGCACGAATTTCGGGAAGTCCGACATGGTGTGTCTCCTTACCCCGGCTAGGGCGACGATGGCGCGCTGTGGCGCAGGCGGTCCGTGAGATAGGCGTTGAAGGCGGGCGCGTCCTCGTAGGCGAGCCAGTGGCCGGCGACGGGGACGACGTGGATGTGCGCGTGCGGGCAGAGCTCGCGGATCACGGCGATGCGCTCGTCGAGGCCCCAATAGGCGTACTGGTCGCGCTCGCCCCAGACGGCGTTCACCGGGATGGAAAGCTGCGGCAGCGATTCCGCGAGCGGCCGCTTCGCGATCAGCGACGGCGTGTCGAGCCGGGCGTGGCTGGCGTTCCAGTCCTGGATGGCGAGCGCGAGCGGATCCACGCTCGCCTCGTCGGCGAGCATCAGGCGCAGCAGGTTGGTGCGGTGCGCCTCCATGAGCTCCGCACCGGTCTTGCCGCGCACGCGCTCGAGCCGCAGCGGCTGGCGCGGCTGGACCAGCCCGCCGGGGCCGATCAGGGTGAGCGATCGCATCCGCGCGCCGTGCAGCAGCGCGACATGGCCGCCGACCGAGGCGCCGAAGGAGAAGCCGGCCAGGTCGTAGGGCTCGCTGGGGCCGAGGATCTGCTCAATGCCGCGCGCGGTGATGGCGGCGATCTCCGCCATGCTCGGCGGCGAGGGTGGATCGGCGGATTCGCCCATGCCCGGCAGGTCGGGGACGAGCAGGCGGTGGCGCGTGGCGAAGGGCTCGATGGTGCGTACCCAGTGGCGCCAGGAGCCCGCGCCGCCATGCAGCAGCACCAGCGCCGATCCGCTCTCGCCCCAGAGATGCCAGACCATCCGGCCGTCGCCGCAGGGTGTCTCGACGCGCCGCGCCGCGGATGCGATGCGATGCAGCGTCTCCTCCGGGGCTTCCGTCCTTGCTGCGTCGTTCACGGCGTCTGCGCCCCCTGCGCGCCGGTGTAGATCGCGTAGAGCGAAGTGCCGGTCGCGATGAACAGCCGGTTCCGCTTCGGCCCGCCGAAGGTGAGGTTCACGGTGCGCTCGGACATGCGGAGCTTGCCGATCAGCGCGCTGTCGGGGGCGAAGACCTGCACGCCGTCCGCGGCGCTGGTCCAGATGTTGCCGTCCATGTCCACGCGGAAGCCGTCCGCCACGCCGGGATTGATGTCGGCGAAGAGGCGCCCGTTGGTGCAGCGTCCATCCGCCGTCACGTCATAGGCGCGGATGTGGTGAGGCCCGTTCGGGACGTGCGAGACGCCCGTGTCCGCCACGTAGAGGATGCTCTCGTCCGGCGAGAAGGCCAGGCCGTTCGGCTTGACCATGTCGTCCACGACGATGCGGAGGTCGCCGGTGCGCGGATCGAGGCGGTAGACGTTGCACCGCCCGCCGAGCTCGCTCTCGCCGCGGTTGCCGGTGTAGTCGCTGAGGATGCCGTAGTCCGGATCGGTGAACCAGATCGTGTCGTCCGACTTCACCACCACGTCGTTCGGCGAGTTCAGCCGCTTGCCCTGGTAGCGGTCGGCCAGCACGGTGATGGTGCCGTCAACCTCGGTGCGCGTGACGCGCCGCGAGCCGTGCTCGCAGGTGATCAGGCGCCCCTGGCGGTCGCGGGTGTTGCCGTTCGCCATGTTCGAGGGCTGGCGGAAGACCGAGACGCCTCCGCCCTCGACCCAGCGCAGGATGCGGTTGTTGGGGATGTCGCTCCAGAGCAGGTACTGGCCGTCGTTGAACCAGACCGGCCCTTCGCCCCAGCGCGTGCCGGTGTAGAGCAGCTCGATCTGCGCGTGCGTCGTGTAGCGGCGGAAGCGCGCGTGGTCGATGATCTCGAATTCGGCCTGCATCGCGCCCTCCTCACCCGGCCGGCGGCGGCACGAAGGGGTAGGGGACGGCCTCTCGCCCGCGATAGGGCAGCGCCACCACGGCCGAGCCGGGCGTGGATTCCAGCCCCTTCTCGTTGCGGATGCCGAGGTCGAGCTCCACCAGCCCGTAGGCCGGCGCCTCGCGCTTGCCCTTCACCTTGGCCCAGACGGAGAGCGTCTCGCCGACGATGTTCATGGCGCGGAACTGGAAGTTCACCTTCCACACCCAGCCTTCGCGCCCCGCCCAGTCCTTCAGGAGCTGGACGATGAATTGCTGCTTGAGTGAGCCGTTGATGAGCAGGCCCGGGAGCTTGTCGTGCTCCTTCGCGAAGCGCTCGTCGTAGTGGATCTTGTGCCAGTTCTCCATCGCCGCCGACCAGCGCATCAGGTGCGGCGTCTGCAGCGGGCCCTTGAGCAGCGGGCCGATCTCCTGGCCGACCTCGACGTCCTCGAAATTCACTCGCGCCATGGCCGTCGCTCGCTCACTTCCGCCGGATGATGGTCTTGCGCGCGCGCATCAGCAGCTCGCCCGCCCCGTTGGTGTACTCGGTCTCGATGATGACGAAGACCATCGGGCCGGCGCGGGTCTCGCGCTCGTAGATGTCGGCGTAGCGGGACTTCTGGAACACCGTCTCGCCGTGGCGGGCGTAGCGGTAGAACTCGACCTCCGCGCCGCCGTTGAGCAGCGAGAAGCCGTGCAGCGGGAGCTCCGGCAGGCCGTCGCGCACGCCCATGACGAGGCCGTCGAAGTCCGGGTCGTGCGCGCGCTCGGTCAGCACGTCCGGCGAGCCGAAGGGCGTGCGGAACATGAAGGCGGGGTAGAGCGGCGGCGCCACTGCGCCGCCATAGCGCGCCCCGGCCTCGTCGGAGGCGTAGGCCGGGTCCGGATCCATGATCGCCTGGGCGTAGCGCCGCACCGCGCCCTTCTCGACCGGATCGCAGGCCGGGAAGGGCGTACTCTCGGCACCGATGTACTTGCGGACCTCGTCGGTCAGGAGCGCCATGGGTTCCCCTCTATTCTGCGGCCTTCGCCGCGCCTGTGATGCTGCGCCAGCCGGGATCGAGCCCGACGATCCCGCGCGCCGCCAGGTCCTGGATCGCGTCCTCGTCGTAGCCGAGGCTACGCAGCACCTCCGCGCTGTGCTGGCCGAGGCGTGGCGGGTGAAGGTCGATCCGGCCCGGCGTCTCGCTGAACTTGATTGGCAGCCCGGCCATGCGCATCGGACCGAGGCCGGGCAGGTCGAGTTGCGCGATCATGTCGCGCGCGCGCACCTGCTCCTCCTCGACCACGCGGTCGATGCGGTTGATCGGCGAGCAGGGCACGCCGGCGGCCTTCAGCCGCTGCTCCCACTCCGCGACCGGGCGCTTCGCCATGACCTCGGAGATCAATTCGATCATGAGCTCACGGTTCTCGACGCGGCGGCGCGCGTCGAGGAAGCGCGGATCCTCGATCCACTCCGGCTTCTCCAGGACGCCGCAGAGATCGCGCCACATCCGCTCGTTGAAGGCGGAGATGATGATCCAGTCGTCGGCCGCCTTGTAGGCGCGGTAGGTTGGGCTGGTCAGCGCGCCGCTGCCGCTCGGCCCCGGCACCTCGCCCGAGGCGAAGTAGCGGGTGATGAAATGCGCGAGCATCGCGATCTGGCCCTCGAGCAGGGAGGTGTCCACCCGCTGCCCACGGCCGGTACGGTGGCGCGCCTCGATCGCCATCATCACGCCGATCGTGCCGAGCATCCCCGCGCCGATGTCGGCGACCGAGAGGCCCATCTTCACCGGCCCGCCGCCGGGCTCGCCGGTGATGCTCATGCCGCCCGAATAGGCCTGCATGAAGAGGTCGTTCGCCGGCTCCTGCGCGCGCGGCCCCGTCGCGCCGAAGCCGCTGATCGAGCAGTAGATCAACCGCGGATTCTCGCGCGAGAGCGCCTCGTAGGACAGGCCCGCGCGCTCCAGCGCGCCGATCCGGTAGTTGTCCACCAGCACGTCAGCCCGCACGATCAGCCGGCGCGCGATCTCGACGCCTTCGGCGCTCTTGAGGTCCAGCGCGACGCTGCGCTTGTTGCGGTTGGCGGACGCGAAATAGTAGCCGAGGCTGTCGTGGAAATAGGGCGGCCAGGAGCGGCTGTCGTCGCCGGAGCCGACGCGCTCGATCTTCACCACCTCGGCGCCGTAGTCGGCGAGCATCATGCCGCAGAAGGGGCCGGCCATGGCGACGCCGATCTCGACGACGCGCAAACCTTCGAGCGGCGCGCTCATGCCCTGGCGTTCCGCTTGGCGGCGATGATCCCGCGCAATTGCTCCTCCCGCGCGGCGCATCCGTTTCGCCGCGGCAATGCGCCGCCCACGATGCGCCAGTCGTCTGACTGCGGCGAGGCTAGCGCAGCCCTTCGGAGGCGGCAATTCGCGCCGGCGCGGCCGAGGCGGTATCGCCGATGCCCACCTGCCAGGTCGAAGGCCGGCCGCCGTAGTTGGTCCCCGCCCGCTTCTCCAGCCAGTAGCCGTAGGAGCGCGGGAGCTGCCCGTAGCCCAGGCGGCCGACGCCGAGCTTCTCCGCCGCGTCCACCGGCCAGTTCGGGTTGTGCAGCAGCTCGCGCCCGAGTGCGACGAGGTCTGCCTGGCCCGTGCGCAGGATCTGCTCTGCCTGGTCGGCGTGGATGATCAGGCCGACGGCCATGGTCGCGATGCCGGCGCCCTCGCGGATCGCCGCCGCGTATTCCACCTGGTAGCCGTAGCGCAGCGTCCGCACCGACTCGACGGCCGAGCGCGCGGTCATGCCGCCGCTGCTGCAGTCGATCACGTCCACGCCGCGTGCCTTGAGCTCGCGCGCCAGCGCGATGCTGTCCTCGATGCGCCAGCCCTCTTCGTCCACGGCGGAGGCGCGGAAGAACAGCGGCTTCTCGGCCGGCCAGGAGGCGCGCACGCGCTCGGCGATCTCGAGCGCGAAGCGCATGCGGTTGGCGAAGCTGCCGCCGTACTCGTCGGTGCGCCGGTTGGCGTGCTCGGAGAGGAACTGGTGGATCAGGTAGCCGTGCGCGCCGTGGATCTCCACCACGTCGAAGCCGGCACGGTTGGCGCGCTCGGCGGCCTTGCCCCAGGCCTCGACCAGGTCCTTCACCTCGGCGCGCGTCAGTTCGCGCGGCACCGGGAAGCCGTCGGCGTGCGGCACCGCGCTCGGCCCGACCAGCTCCCACTCCTCGCCGTGGTCCACGCCGGGCAGATCGGGGCTCGGCACGCGGCCCTCCCAGGGCAGGGTGCTGCGCGCCTTGCGGCCGGAATGGCCGAGCTGGATCGCCGTCGCCGCGCCATGCGCCTTCAGGAAAGCGACGATGCGCGCCATGGGGGCGACGAACTCGTCCTTCCACAGGCCGAGGTCGCGCGCGGTCGTGCAGCCGCGCGGGTCCACCTTGGTGGACTCGAAGAAGACCAGGCCGGTGCCGCCGACGGCGAACTTGCCGAGATGCATCAGGTGGAAGTCGTTCACGAACCCGCGCTCGGCCGAGTAGGTCAGCATCGGCGAGAGCACGATGCGGTTGCGCAGGCGCAGGCCGCGCAGCTCCAGCGGCGTGAACAGCAGCGGGTCCATGGCGATTCCCCCTCGGTCCGCGCGAGACTTAGCGGCTCGGCCGGTGCGCGCCTAGAGCGCCACGCCGCGCAGCAGCGCCAGCACCGCAAGTCCCGCGAGCAGCGCCGGCAGCAGCCGCCGTCCGAAGGCGACGTAGCCGATGAGCCCTGCCGCCAGCGCCGCGACGCGCGCAAGGAGCGGCAGGGTGGCGAGGGCACCGGTGGGCGCCACCACCGCCAGCACAACGAAGGCCGCCAGCGTCGCCTGCGCCACCGCCGCCGCCCAGGCGACGAAGGGATGGTCCGGCCGCAGCGCGCCGGCCACCGCGAGGCCGGCCACGCGCAGGGCGAGGCAGCACAGCGCCGCCAGCAGCAGTGCGAGATCGGCCTCAGCCATGCTGCTGCGCGCGCTGCCCGTGTTTCCGCCCGAGCAGGAAGGCCGCCGTGCCGCCGACGATGCCGGCTGCGAGCAGCCCCCAGGCGGCCGGCAGCAGCAGCGCGAGCGGCGCCGCCGCGGCGCCCGCCAGGACCGCGCCGCGCACGCCCGGCCGGCCGAGATCGGCGGCGAGCAGCAGCGCGAAGTAGAGCGGGTTGGCGAAGACCAGCACCGCCCGCGTCGCCGGATCGAGCAGGCCGGCGACGGCGTGCCCCGCCACCGCTGCCGCGCCCGCGATCAGCCAGCTAGCCAGGCCGAAGCCGAGGAACCAGGGCAGCCGGCCGGGCGGCGCGAGGCCGGGCAGGGCGCGCATCGCCGCCGCCCAGGGGGTGATGGCGACGAAGGGCGCGCCGCACAGCGACCACCGCCGCGGCCTGTGCGGTGCGGCGAGCATCGGCGCCAGCGCGACCGCCATCGGCAGGAAGCGCGCATTCACCGCGACCGCACCGAGCACCGCGGGCAGCACGCCTCCCGCGGCGCCGGACGCGGCCGCATGCTGCACGAGCACGAGCTGGCCCGGCATGCCGTACACGCCCCAGGTCGCCGCCAGCGCCCAGCCGACCGGCAAGCCGGCCTCGCGCACCGTGGCCCCGAAGGCGAGGAAGGTCGCGGCCATCGCCACTGCCGGAGCGCCGAACGCTTCCGCCGCGCCGATACGCCATGCACGGCGCGGCGCGGCTCCGTGGGGGGCGGTTCGCATGCGGCGATGGTGGCTGCGCCGCTCCGCCTCAGTTCACCCGGAGGCCGGCGCGCTCGATGATGCTGCGCCAGCGCTCCACCTCCTCGGCCACGAAGCGGCGGAAGCGCTCGCCATGCATGCCGTTGAGCGGCGTGCTGCCGCTGTTGATCAGCGCCTGGCGCACCTGCGGATCGGTGAGCGCGGCGGCCACGCCCTCGGCGAGCCGTTCCACCACCCGGTCGGGCGTGCGGGCCGGGACGAACACGCCGGACCAGCTTCCCGCCACCGCATCCGGCACGCCCGCCTCGACGATGGTCGGCACATCGGGAAGCTGCTCCAGCCGCGTGGTGGAGGTGACCGCCAGGCCGCGCAGCTTGCCGTCGCGCAGGAAGGGGCCGGCGGAGACCGGGTAGTCGAACATGATGTCCACCGTGCCGGCGACGAGGTCGTTCAGCGACCGCGCGCTGCCCGCGTAGGGCACATGGGTCATGCGCGTGCCGGTCACGGACATGAACAGCTCGGCGGTCAGGTGCGTCGCGGTGCCGATCCCGGCGGAGCCGAAATTCACCTCGCCCGGATGGGCGCGCGCATAGGCCACCAGCTCGGCAACGGTGCGGTAGGGCCGCTGCGGGTTGCAGACGAGCAGGTTCGGCGTCGAGGTCAGGCCGTGCACGGGCACGAAGTCGCGCAGCGCATCGTAGCGCAGCGTGCGGTAGAGGGCGGGGTTCGCCGCCATCGTGCCCTGGGTGCCGTAGAGGATGGTGTGGCCGTCCGGCGTGGCGCGCGCGGCCGCTTCGGTGCCGACCGAGCCGCCGGCGCCGGGCCGGTTCTCCACCACCACCGGCTGGCCGAAGCGGCTGGCGAGGCGCTGCGCGACCAGGCGCGAGGTGGTGTCGGTGATGCCGCCCGGGGTGAAGGGCACGATCCAGGTGATCGGCCGCGTCGGCCAGGCCTCGTCCGCGCGTGCCGCACCGGCGACGGGCGCCAGCAGTGGTGCGGCGAGCGATCCGAGAAGCGCCGTCCGGCGTGTCGTGCGCGATGGCATGCGTTCCCCCTCCATTCGACAGTGCGTGGTCGGCCGGCCGGTTCGCCCGTGCCGCCCCACTGCATGACGGCCGGCATGCTGCCGTGCCGGTCCGCCCGCGGCAATGCCGCGCACTCCGTTTAGGTGCATCGTCGAGTCGCTGGTCTGCGCGCCGCGGGCCGGCTCAGGCGGCGAAGCGCGCGTCGCGCATGGCGTCGTAGGCAGCGCGCACGAGCGCGGCACCGTGCGTGCGCTCCAGCCGGCGAACCGTGAAGTGGCCGCGCGCGACGGAGCGGAAATGCTCCAGGAAGGCGAGGTTCACCGCCGCCCCCGCCGCGGCGCCGAGGAGCGGCGCCGCCTGGGCGGAGAGCTTGAGCGCGACGGGGCCGCCGAAGCGCGCGGCGACCGCGCCGATGAAGCTCGGCAGGAGGACCCCGCCGACGCCTCGCCCGATCGCGCCCTGCAGTGCCTCGGCGAGGGCGATGCGCACGGCGAAGTAGCCGGACTCCGCCGCGTCGTCGTAGGGATCGCGGCCGCCGAGGGCGAAGACTTTCAGGCACTCGGCCGCGACTTCCGGGTGGTCGAGGTCCTCGCCCTGCTCGGCAGCGGTCGCCGCGATCTGGCGCAGCAGCAGGGTGGTGGAGACGGGGAGCTCGACCAGCGTCCCCGGCAGGCCGAGCGCGCCTCCGGCCGCGCCGCTCGCCGCGGCGAGCCCGCGATGGAACCAGTCGGAGGAGATCGGCAGGGGCGTGCGGGCGGGGCCGGACCTCAGCGCCACCTTCATCGCGCGGGTAAGCGCGTGGCGGATCGCGGCGTCGAGCACGCCCTGCGCCGGGCCCGGCAGGCGTGCCTTCAGCGCCTCGATCGGCGTGCCGACCAGTGCGGCGAGGCGGACGGCGAGCGAGGTGCCCTCCAGCGCGGCCACCGCGCCGGAAAGCTCCGTGCGGGCGGCGTCGGGGAGGCCGGGGATGGGCAGGTTGGCGGCGGAAGCGGAGGTGGTGTCGGGCATGAAGGGTTGGGGAACCGTCGCGCGGCGCGGGCGGATGCTCAGCTTGGGCTGCGCGGGCGGGTGTTGTCGCGCAGCCAGGCGGCGAAGTCCTCCTCGGGAAGGTCGCCGGCGGCGAGGCGCAGCATTGCCATGACGCACTCCGCGTCACCTGCAACCAGATCGAGCCCGTTCAGACCGAGAAAGGTCTCGACCGCGACGAAGGCTGTGCGCTTGTTGCCATCGACGAAGGGATGATTGCGCGCGAGGCCATGGCCGAGCGCCGCGGCGAGCGCCGGCAGGTCCGGCTTACCATAAGCCGCGAGATTTCGGGGACGTGCCAGGGCGCTTTCCAACAACCCCGGGTCGCGCAGTCCTTCCCCGCCGCCGTGCTCGGCGATCTGCTCCTCGTGGATGGCGAGGAGGACATCGAGGGTGAGCCACTCCGGTTCCCGCGCAGTCACTTCGCGAGTTCGCGCAGCACCGCGCGGCGGCGGCGCATGACGCGCCGAGCCTCCTCCATCTGCCGTTCGAAGACGGGATCGCTGCGCTTGAGGCGGAAGCCATCCGGCGCCTCGATGACATACAGCGTGTCGCCCTCCTGGACCTTGAGCCGGGCCAGTAGCTCCTTCGGCAGGACCACGCCCACCGAATTGCCGATCGCGCGGAGCTTAAGGGTCGTCATGCATGTACCTCGGCGCAACACAGGCGCAACACACTCTTAATCGAGTGTGCACATAAGTTATAACTCAACGGGACGTTGAAGCCACATCACGTTGTCGAGCCCGCTCACAGGATGAACCGGCTCAGATCCGCGCTCGCCGCCAGCGGCGCCACGCGCTCGCGCACATAGGCGGCGTCCACCCGCACCGTCTCGCCGCGGCGGTCGGAGGCGTTGAAGGAGATCTCCTCCAGCAGCCGCTCCATCACCGTCGCGAGGCGCCGTGCGCCGATGTTCTCGACGCGCGTGTTGATCTCCGCGGCGAGGTCGGCGATGGCGTCCACCGCGTCCTCGGTGAACTCCAGCGTCACCCCCTCGGTGCCGAGCAGCGCGACGTACTGCTTGATCAGCGAGTGCTCCGGCTCGGTGAGGATCCGGCGGAAGTCGTCGCGCGTGAGGGCGGCGAGCTCGACGCGGATCGGCAGCCGGCCCTGCAGCTCGGGCAGCAGGTCGGAGGGCTTGGCGAGGTGGAAGGCGCCGCTCGCGATGAACAGGATGTGGTCGGTCCTGACCGGGCCGTGCTTGGTCATGACCGTCGTGCCCTCGATCAGCGGCAGCAGGTCGCGCTGCACGCCCTCGCGGCTGACATCGGCACCGCGGAAGCCGCCGCCGCCCTCGCTGGCGCCGCGGGCGCAGATCTTGTCCAGCTCGTCGAGGAAGACGATGCCATTGTTCTCGGCGTTCGCCACCGCCTCGCGGGTCAGCGCGTCCTGGTCGAGCAGCTTGTCGGCCTCGTCGCGGATCAGCGCCTCGCGCGCCGCAGCGACGCTCATCTTGCGCGGGCGCTGGCGGCCGCCGAACAGCTTGCCGAGCATGTCCTGCATGTTCTGGAGCTGGAGGCCCTGCGCCCCGGGCAGGTCGATCATGCCGATCGGCATGCCGCCGCCGGTGTCCGCGACCTGCACCTCGACCTCGCGGTTCTCGAGCTGGCCCTCGCGCAGCATGCGGCGGAACTTCATGCGCGTCTCGCCGGAGGCGCCCTCGCCGACCAGCGCGGTCACCAGCCGCTCCTCCGCCGCGAGCTCGGCCTTGGCCTGGACCTCCTTGCGCGCGTGGTCGCGCCGCTGGTTGATCGCGACCTCGACCAGGTCGCGCACGATGCTCTCCACGTCGCGGCCGACATAGCCGACCTCGGTGAACTTCGTCGCCTCGACCTTGAGGAAGGGCGCCTGGGCGAGGCGCGCGAGCCGGCGGGCGATCTCGGTCTTGCCGACGCCGGTGGGGCCGATCATTAGGATGTTCTTCGGCACCACCTCCTCGCGGATGCCCTCCGGCAGTTGCTGGCGCCGCCAGCGGTTGCGGAGCGCGATGGCGACCGCGCGCTTCGCGTCGTGCTGGCCGACGATGTAGCGGTCGAGCTCGGAGACGATCTCGCGCGGGGAGAGATTGACGGATTCCATCTCGGTCCTTGGGACGGCGGTGCCGCGAAAGTCTGGAATTCGGAGCCTGGTTGCTTTCCGTCAACCTCCGGCCGGATCGTCGCCTGCCTGCGACGCGGCTGCGACGGAACATGACTCCCGCCGGGCGCTGTCCAGGATGGCGGATAGAAGGCCG
>JADGHI010000614.1 GCA_019689515.1 Acetobacteraceae bacterium
GCGGGGGAGCGCGGGGGGCTGTAGCCCGCCGGCGGCCGGCCCCTCGTAACGATTCACACGGCGGGCGCCCCTGGGGGCGCCCGCTGCTTATGGGCATCGGCGCCGGCGCGCGGGGCGGGCTTTGCGTGCCCTCGGAGCGAGGTGCTAGAGCGCCGGCCCCATGAGCAAGAACGTCTTCGCCGACATCCGCGCGCAGGTCGTCGCCGCGCTCGTTGCTTTGCTGCCTGGCCTGCCGGAGGACGCCCTGGCGCGAGTCCAGGTCGAGCCGCCGCGCGACCCGGCGCACGGCGACATGGCCACCAACGCGGCGCTGGTGGTGGCGAAGCAGGCGCGGATGCCACCGCCGAAGCTCGCCGCGCAGCTTGCCGAGCGGCTCGCCTCGCTGCCCGAGATCGAGGCCGCCGAGCCGGCCGGCCCGGGCTTCGTCAACCTGCGCCTGCGCGAATCCTACCTGCGCGCGCAGCTTCCGGTGATCCTGCGCGCCGGCGAATCCTACGGCGATTGCGAGGTCGGCGCCGGCCTGCGCGCCGATGTCGAATACGTCTCCGCCAACCCGACGGGGCCGATGCATGTCGGCCATTGCCGCGGCGCGGTGGTGGGCGACGCGCTCGCGAACCTGCTGATCAAGGCCGGCTGGCGCGTGACGAAGGAGTACTACGTCAACGATGCCGGGGCGCAGGTGCAGGCGCTCGCCTACGCTGCCTACTGGCGCTACCTCCAGGCGCTCGGGACGCCGCTCACCGAGGATGAGTACGCCCAGCTCACCCCCGGCGGGCTGCAATACCGCGGCGAGTACCTCATCCCCGTGGGCGAGGCGCTGAAGGCCCGCTACGGCGCCGGGCTCGCCGACGAGGGCGCAATGCCCGCCGGCCCGACCGTGTGGTTCGACATCGTGCGTGACTTCACCGTGGACGCGATGATGGCGCAGATCCGCGAAGACCTCGACGCGCTCGGCGTACGCCACGATGTCTTCGTCAGCGAGCGCGCGCTGATCGAGGCCGGGGCGCTGGAGCGCGCGGAAGCGCTGCTCTCGGCCAAGGGCCTGATCTATCGCGGCATCCTCGATCCGCCGAAGGGCAAGACTCCAGAGGACTGGGAGCCGCGCGAGCAGGAGCTGTTCCGCGCCACGCAATTCGGCGACGAGGTTGACCGGCCGCTGCGCAAGTCCGACGGCTCCGGCACCTATTTCGCCAACGACATCGCCAACCACCTCGACAAGATCGAGCGTGGCCACGAGGCGCTGATCCATGTCTGGGGCGCGGACCACGGCGGCTACGTCAAGCGCATGCAGGCGGCGGTGCAGGCGCTCTCCGACGGGCGCGTCACGCTCGAGGTGGTGCTGACGCAGATCGTGCACGTCATGAAGGGCGGCCAGCCCGTGCGCATGTCGAAGCGCGCCGGCACCTACGTCACGCTGCGCGACCTGATCGACGAGGTCGGCAAGGACGCCGTGCGCTTCACCATGCTGACGCGCAAGGCCGATGCGCAGATGGAGTTCGACCTCGACAAGGTGGTCGAGCAGTCGCGCGACAACCCGGTGTTCTACGTGCAGTACGCGCATGCCCGCTGCCGCTCCGTGCTGCGCCAGGCGGGCGATCCGTCGCCGGAGGCGCTCGCGGGGGTGTCGCTCGACCCGCTGACGGACCCGGCGGAGCTCGCCCTGATCCGCCGGCTGGTCTCCTGGCCGCGGGTGGTGGAAGGCGCCGCCGTGGCGCGGGAGCCACATCGGATCGCCTTCTTTCTCCATGACTTGGCCGGCGACTTTCATGTATTGTGGAACAGGGGGCGTGACGATTCGACGCTACGCTTCCTGCGGGCGGATGAGCCGGAGGCGACGCAGGCGCGTTTGGCGCTTGTGGCAGCTACGGCGGGGGTCATCCGCTCGGGCCTCGCGGTGATGGGGGTGACGCCGGTCGAGGAGATGCGGTGAGCGACGCGATCGTTCCGTCCTATCGTGTCCGTCCTCCGGAGGATGGACTGTCCTGGCGTCTGCTGGCGATCGCCGGCGGTGTGGCGGCGCTGCTCGCGCTGGGTGGCGCGGCCTGGTGGGGCGCCTCGCGCCTCGGGCTCGGCGGGGCGCGCACGGTGCCGGTGATCGAGCCCGATCCGCGGCCGGTGAAGGTCAGGCCGCAGGATCCGGGCGGGCTGCGCGTGGCCTATCAGGACGAATTCATCTTCGACCGCGACGCGCGCGAGCGTGCGCGGCCGCCCGAGGGCGCGCAACTTGCGCCGGAGCCGGAACGGCCGGCGCTCGACCGGTTGCGCGCGCAGATCGCGCCGCCGCCGGCGGTGATGGCGCCGGTCGCCCCGCCGCCGGTCGCGGCGCCCGTGCAGATTGCGCCGACTGCAGCGGAGCCGGGCTTGGCTTCGACGCAGGCCGGACCTGTCCCTGGCACCGCCGTGGCGAATTCTGCCGCCGACGCTCCGCCCGCCGCGCCGGCGGAGCCGCCCGCCGCGCCGAGTGCGGCCGCTGTCACGTCCTTCGCCCCGGTGCCCCAGGGCCGCATCCAGGTCCAGCTCGGCGCGCTGCCCTCGGAGGAGCTGGCGCGCGCCGAGTGGGAAAGGCTGTCGCGCCGGATGCCGGAACTCCTCGCCGCCTTCCGTCCGCAGATCCTCCGCTTCGATCGCGGCGAGGGCGTGCCCCCCATGTGGCGCCTGCGCATCGGCGGCTTCGCCGACGCGGCCACAGCCCGCTCCTTCTGCGAGCAGGCGCGCGAC
>JADGHI010000615.1 GCA_019689515.1 Acetobacteraceae bacterium
AACATATCGGGGGCCCACCCGCGGGCGGGGGCCGGCCCCCCGGGGGGCCGGCCGGGGCCGATTGTGGATCTCGGTGCTCCCCTACTCCGCCGCCTGCTTCTGCGCCGTGGCCTCGGCGGCCTTCGCCGCCGCCATCTCCGCGGCCTTCGCCTCCACCAGCTCGACGATGTGGTCCACCATCGCCTCGCCCTTCACCGTATGGTCGGTGCGGCCGGCGCGATAGACCATGTGCGTCCCCGCCCCGCCGCCGGTGACGCCGATGTCGGTCATCAGCGCCTCGCCAGGTCCATTCACCACGCAGCCGATGATCGAGAGGGTGATGGGCTGCTCGATATGCGCCAGCCGGTCCTCCAGCGCGGCGACCGTCTTGATCACGTCGAAGCCCTGCCGCGCGCAGGAGGGGCAGCTCACGATCCGCACGCCGCGGTGACGCAGGCCGAGCGACTTCAGCAGCTCCCAGCCGACATGCACCTCCTCCTCCGGCTCGGCGGAGAGCGAGACGCGCAGCGTGTCGCCGATCCCGGCCCAGAGCAGAGAGCCGAGCCCGATCGCGCTCTTCACCGTCCCCGTGCGCTTCCCGCCGGCCTCGGTGATGCCGATGTGCAGCGGGTGGTCGCAGACCTCGGCGAGCTGCTGATAGGCCGCGACGGCGAGGAACACGTCGGAGGCCTTCACGCTGATCTTGAACTCGTGGAAGTCCTCCTCCTGCAGGTGCGCCGCGTGCCAGAGCGCGCTCTCGACCAGCGCCTCCGGGTTCGGCTCGCCGTACTTCTCGAGCAGGTGCTTCTCGAGCGAGCCCGCGTTCACCCCGATGCGGATCGAGCAGCCATGGTCGCGCGCCGCCTTCACCACCTCCTTCACCCGCTCCTTGGAGCCGATGTTGCCCGGGTTGATGCGGAGGCAGGCAGCCCCCGCCTCGGCGGCCTCGATGGCGCGGCGGTAGTGGAAGTGGATGTCGGCGACGATCGGCACATCCACCGCGCGCACGATCTCCTTGAGCGCGGCGGTGCTCTCCGGCGTCGGGACCGAGACGCGCACGATGTCGGCGCCGGCCCGCTCGCAGCGGCGGATCTGCTCGATCGTCGCCTTCGCGTCCTCGGTCGGCGTGTTGGTCATGGTCTGGACGCTGATCGGCGCGTCGCCGCCGACGAGCACCCGGCCCACCCGGATCTGGCGGGCCTTGCGGCGGAGGATCTGCTGGTAGGGGCGATAGCTCATGGCGGCGGCTCGATTCCCGTGCTGGGGGCGGAGGATAGGGCGGCACCCATCCGAATGCCAAAACCGCACGCCGCCGGCCGGCGGGCGGCGCCGGTCAGCGCGTCACCGTGCCCTCTGGCGCGCGCTCGCCCGGAGCCGACGCCTGGCGCGGCGCCCCCGGCCTGGCCGCAGCGATCGGGCCGGCCTTCAGCCGATCGGCGTCGAGCGGGATGTTCCTGCGCCGGCCGCGCAGCCCGGCGAGCGCAGGCGCGGGCTCGCCGTCCACCAGCACCTCCAGCGCGTGCGCACGGCCGACCGAAAGCTCCAGCCCCTCCTGTGGCGGCACGGCGTAGCTCTCGCCGGGGCGCAGGATGCGGTTGAGCAGCGGCGCCCGGCCGGGGCTGCGCGCCTCGCGCACCATGACATGCGTTTCCGCCCGGGCGCGCAGCAGGATGCGGCTGGCGGCCGGCGGCGGCTCCGGCGCGACCGTCGCGGCCGGGGCAGGCGCCGCCGCGTCGGAAGATGATGCCGCGGGGCCACCCGCCAACCCGGCGGGGGAAGGCGCGGCCGGCACCGCCATGGTTGCGGCGAGGGCTCGGGTCGGGGTTGCCGCGGGCGACGCCGCCGCCGCACCGGCGCCGCCATCCCCGGTGCCGGGCGTGGTCGGAACCGCTGCCGCCGTGGACGCGCCGGGTGCGGGCTGGGCACCCGCCGCCGATGGCGGCACCACGGCGATGCCTGGCCCCTGGGGCAGGGCCGATGGCCCCTCCCCCACCGCGACCACCTGCTCCAGGTGGCTTGGCAAGGGCGGCACCGCGTCCACCATGCGCTCGCCGGAGCCGGACCAGTTGTACCAGGCGGCATAGGCGCCGATCGCCAGGGCTGCCCCGGCCAGCACCACCACGCCGGGGGGCACGCTGCGCTCCGGTGCCGGCTCGGGAAAGACGAGCTCGACCCGCCGCCCGGCGGCCGCGGCCGCGCCTCCGACGGCGCCGGCCAGCCCTGGGCGGCCAGCCGCCGCACCGCGTTCCTGGAACGGCCGGATCATTGCCTCGGCATCGAGGCCGAGCGCCTGCGCATAGGTGCGAAGAAAGCCCACCGCATAGGCGGCGCCCGGCAGGTCGCTCAGCCGACCCTCTTCCAGCGCTTCGAGGTAGGGCCGGCGGATGCGCAGCCGCTCCGCGGCTTCCTCGAGCGTGACGCCGAGCGCGAGTCGCGCCTCGCGCAACTCCTCGCCGGCGCGCGCGGCGGCCTCGGCGGCGGAGAGGTCGGGACGGAGGGTACGCTTCATGAAGCTGCGGCAGGCCGGACTGCGGAACGAGGGCATCTAACCCCAGCCATACGCGAGGGCAAATCCAATTCAATCCGTCAGTGAACCGGCCGACACCCGACCGCCCGGATGCCACCACAGCCATGGCCGTGGGCGCCGGAATTCCCACCCCCCGACCTTGCCTGCGGTTCTGAGTGCAGCCGCGTCGCGCCCCCCGTCCATGGGGTGGACCCCGGCAAGCGCCAGCCC
>JADGHI010000616.1 GCA_019689515.1 Acetobacteraceae bacterium
CCCGCGGCCCCGTGTTCAGTCCGCCGCGGAGGCGCGCTCGAGATAGGCGAGCAGGTCCGCGAGCTGGCGCTCGTTGCGCAGTCCGACGAAGGTCATCGCGGTGCCGGGCACGACGGCGCGCGGATTGGCGAGGTAGGCGCGCAGCGTGTCCGCGCCCCAGACTAGGCCCGCCTCCGCCTTCGCGCGCATCGCCCGCGAGTAGCGGAAGCCCGGCACCGCGCCGGCGCGGCGCCCGAACACGCCGTGCAGGTTCGGCCCGAGCCGGTTGTGCCCACCCCGCTCGATGCTGTGGCAGGCGCGGCACTGTGTGACGAAGACGCGCTCGCCCGACCGGGGATCGCCGGCGGCGGCGGGCTCGGCGGCACCCGCCGTCATCGCGCCAGCGAGCGGTGCCAGCGGCATCGCCGCCAGCAGCGCCGCGATGACGAGGCGCCGTGGCCCGGCGCGCCCCACCGTGCCGCCGGTCGCCGCCGGATCGGGGTGATAGCTGCGCCGGACGAAGGGCAGAATTGCACGTCCTGGGCTCGATTTGCCGAGCATGGCCCCCAGATAACGGCTAAGAGAGCGCCGCTGCAACGGCTCGCCGGCACGAGCCATCCATCGCCCGCACGTTACGGGCCAGGTCCGCCCGGTGCGCGGGCTGATGAACCTGCCGGCCCGGGACGCCGCCTCGCAGGAGAATCATGACCCCACTGGACGCTACCCGCTCGCGCATGGACGGCCTCGGCGGCAGCGAGGCCACGATCTGCTTGGCCTGCGGGTCGCGCTCGGTCGGCCTCTGCGCCCCGCTCGACGCCACCGCCCTGGGCGACATGGCGCGGGCAACCGAGCGGATCCGCCTCGCTCCGCGCGAACCGCTGTTCCGGCAGGGCGAGCCGGCACGCCACGTCTATACGCTGACCGACGGCACGGCGCGGCTGACGCGCGTGCTGCCGGACGGGCGCCAGGCGGCGATCGGCTTCCGCTTTCCCGGCGACATCCTCGGCTTCACCCCCGGCGCGGAGCACGCCTTCGGCGCCGAGACGCTGACCGAGGCGACGGTCTGCCGCCTGGACCGCCAGCGGCTCGATGCGCTGTTCCGGCGCCATCCGGTGCTGGAGCGGCGCTTCCTGGAGCTCTGCGCGCGCGAGCTGGCGGCGACCCAGGACCACGTCCTCGCCCTCGGCCGCTTCACCGCCGAGGAGCGGTGCGCGGCGTTCCTGATCTCGCTGGCGGAGGCGCAGGAGAAGCGTGGCCATGTCGGGCCGGTGTTCCACCTGCACGCCACGCGGGCCGATATCGGGGAGTTCCTCGGCATGACGCTGGAGACGGTCAGCCGCACCTTCTCCGCCTTCCGCAAGCGCGGCCTGATCCGGCTGCACGGCCAGTCCGCGGTCGAGCTGGTCGACCGGGCCAGCCTGGCCGCACTCGCGGCCGGCGAGGGCGAGGCGTAAACCCGCGATCCCGGCGGGCGCACCGCCAGCCCGCGCCCATCCCACGCGACCGTCACCCGTCCCGCACGCCCGCAAGGCGCAGCCCCTCGGCGTAGTGCTGCCGGTCCTCGGGGCGGCGCACCGGGGTGCGGCGCAGGGCCTTGGTGAGGGTGAAGTCGGGCTCGATCGCGAGCAGGCGCGCGCGGAGCGCCGCCGCCGCCTCACGCCGGCCGAGATGCCCGAGAGCGGCGAGGGTGCTCTTGTAGTTGCCGCTGAAATTGGGCTGCAGCTCGATCATGTGGCGCCCGTGCTCGGCCGCCTCGGCATGGCGATGCGTGAAGAGCAACGGGAGAGCGCGCGCGCCCTCGTAGTAGAAGGAGAAGGGGTGGAAGGGCGCGAGCGCCCGGTAGCGCTCCATGCGGGCCAGCGCCTCCGCGTGGTCGCCCGCATAGCTGTGCGCCATGGCCGAGAAGGCCCAGGCCATGGCGAGGTTCGGGTTGAGCCCCAGCGCGCGCTCGTGCAGTGCGAGCGCATCCTCCGGCCGGTGATGCAGATAGGCGCGGACATGGCCGCAGATCGTCAGCGCCTGCGCGTCCTGCGGATCGAGCGCGACGGCCCGGACCGCCAGACGCTCGGCGCGTGCGAACACCTCCTCGCTGTCGCGTGACCAGCCCTGGCCGACGAGCAGGAGATGCCAGTAGGCCAGCCAGGCATGCGCCGCGGCGTAGTCGGGATCGAGCGAGGTGGCGCGCGCGAGCCACTCCCCGGCGGCCATGAAGGCGCTGCGGTCGAGGCGGTGCAGCCCCGGGATCGCCCGCAGCACCAGGTTGTAGGCGGGGACGTTCACCGGCGGGCGCCCGGCCGCGACCCGGCTCGCCTCGATCAGCAGGATCTCAGGGTCGATCCGCGCCACGACCTGGGCCGCGATCTCGTCCTGCAGGGCAAGCAGGCAGTCGGCCTCGCGGTCGAAGCGCTGGGTCCAGACCACCCCCTCGGGCGGGCGCAGGTCCAGCAGCGTCAGGCCGATCCGGATCTGCCGTCCGGCGCGCTGGAGCGTGCCCGTCAGCAGCAGGTCGAGTCCGAGGGCACGCGCCGCCGCCTGCGCCTCGCGCGGCCTGCCGGAACGCGCGGCGGCGGCGGCGAGCGAGGCGCTGTCCGTCAGGGACAGCCAGCGGAAGCGCGCCAGGGCGGCGGTGATCTCCTCCGCGAGTCCGACCGAGAGCGCCTCGGTTTCGGCCGTCTCGCCCCCCCCGAGGACGCGCAGCGGCAGCACGCCAAGGCGCGCCCCGCGCAGGGGCGG
>JADGHI010000617.1 GCA_019689515.1 Acetobacteraceae bacterium
AAGGTATGGTGCCCCAGGCCCCCGCCGGCAATGGCGCGCGTGCCCTCCCCGGTCCCATCCGCCTGCGCCGGGCCGGCCGCCTCGCGCTCAGCTCGCCTCGGCGAGCACCCGCCGGCCTGGCAGCGCAATGACGACCCGCAGCCCCTCGCCCAGCCAGTATTGCCGCATCTGGCCGCTGAGCTGGCTGCGGAGCACGGTCTCCAGCACGCGCGAGCCGAAGCCGCGGCGTGACGGTGGCCCGGCGAGCTTCGGGCCACCCGACTCCACCCAGGCGAGGACCAGCGCCGGTTCCGGCGGTCCGGCGTCGCCAGCCGGTCCGGCGTCGCCGGCATTTCCGAGATGGTCTGACGCCGCCCGTTGTCCTCCGCCCGCCCGGCGAATCAGTCGCCAGCGCAAGGCCACCCGGCCCCCAGGGGCCGACAGCGCGCCGTACTTCGCCGCGTTGGTCGCGAGCTCGTGGAGCGCCATGGACAGCGGCTGCACCGCATAGGGGGCGATGACCAGGGCGGGGCCGTCCAGCCTCGCGCGCGGCCCGTCGCCGCCGCCGCCCCCGCTCGGCGGCACCGGTGCTCCGGGTGCCTCGTCGGCTCCGGCTGCCGCCGGCGAGGCGAGAAAGGGGCCCAGTTCGGCCTCGGCGAGCGCGCGCAATCCGGTCCCCGCCCAGCCCGCGCGGGCAAGGAGCGTCTGCGCCCGCGCCAGCGCGGCGACTCGGCCCTCGACGGCGCGGGCATAGGCGGCCGGGTCGTCCACCGGGGTCAGGCGCAGCGCCGCCTGCACGAGGGCCAGCGCGTTGCGGGCCCGGTGGTCCACCTCGCGCGCCAGCAGCGCCTGGCGCTCCTCGGCCCGGCGCCGCGCGGTGACGTCGAACACCACGCCCAGCGTGCGCTGGGGCGGGACGCCGGGCCGGTCCGCCGGCACCGCGACGGTGCCGCGCGCGTGCAGCCAGCAGACCCGGCCGTCGGGGTGGACGACGCGGTACTCGTGCTCGAACGATCCGCCCCCGGCTACCAGCCGCGCGTGGTCCCGGGCCAGCCAGGCGCGGTCTTCCGGATGCACATGCGCCAGCAGGTCCTGGAAGGTGATCGCCTCGCCGGGCGGCAGGCCGTAGAGGGCGCGCAGCGCCCCCGAGGCCTCGGAGGCGCCGCCGGGGCCGAACTCGAAGGCGACGACGCCCGCCGCTTCCTGCGCGCGGCGCAGCCGCTCCTCCCTCTGGCGCGCGGCCTCGGTCTCCTCGATGGCATGGGCCCTGAGGCGAAGCTGGAGGCGCAGCTCCAGCTCGTCCATGGC
Organism: Acetobacteraceae bacterium; assembly: GCA_019689515.1. Classification (GTDB taxonomy): domain Bacteria; phylum Pseudomonadota; class Alphaproteobacteria; order Acetobacterales; family Acetobacteraceae; genus Caldovatus. Next base: position 1,288 of record JADGHI010000617.1, read on the forward strand.
GATGTCGGCGAGCATCCGCAGCCGCTCCTGCTCGCGCTCGTTCAGCCCGGCCGGCCGCGGCCGCGGCGAGACGATGCTGACCGTGCCGATCGCATGACCGTCGGGCGTGACCATCGGTGCCCCGGCATAGAAGCGGACGTGCGGCTCGCCGGTGACCAGCGGATTGGTGGCGAAGCGGGGGTCCGCCAGGGCGTCGGGCAGGACGAAGACGGGGCCGGACGGGGCCAGGATGGCATAGGTGCAGAGAGACCAGGTGCGCGGCGTCTCCCGGATCTCGATGCCGATGCGCGACTTGAACCACTGGCGCGTCGCGTCCACCAGCGAAACCAGGGCGATCGGCACGTCATAGAGGTCGCGCGCGAGGGCTGTGATGCGGTCGAACGCCGCTTCGTCCTGCGTGTCGAGCACGGCGTAGCGGTGCAAGGCGAGGAGCCGCGCCGCCTCTTCGCTCTCCGCATAGGACCGGGCGCCCGGTGCGGCCGGGCGGCCGGTCGGATCCAGAAGCACGGAACTGCCCTCCGGAACGGATCCCAGGGGGCAAGATTAATGTTCAGGCGCCCGCCACCCAAACCAAAACGAGGAACTGCCATCACGCTGCGCGGCGGCGCGCGGAATTCGCGACCATGCCCCCGGCGGCCCGGTCCGGCGCGGCAGCGCGCCGGTGGGGTCCGTGCCGGTCAGCCGCCGAGGAGGCCCACCGCCTCCGGCAGCAGCGCCGGATCGCCGACCGCGAGGACCCGTCCGTCCGATTCGAGGGTGAGAGGCTTGCCGTCCCAGCCTGTCATCCGCCCGCCGGCGCCCTCCACCACGGGCACCAGCGCGGCCCAGTCCCAGAGCTTCAGCGTGCTCTCCGCCACCACGTCCACCAGGCCGAGGGCGAGCAGGCCATAGGCGTAGCAGTCGCCGCCCCAGGTCACGCGCCGCGCCGCGGCGCGCAGGCGCTCGAACCCGGCGCGGTCCTCCGGGGCGAAGATGTCGGGCGAGGTGCAGGAGAGCTCGGCCTCGGCGAGCCGCGCGCAGGGCCGGCACCCTGCGGTCCCGCCGAGCGGTGAACGGAAGCGCGTCGGCTGGCCCGCCACGCCGATCCAGCGCTCGCCGGCCGAGGGCTGGTCGATCAGCCCGAGCACCGGCCGCCCCCGGTGCAGCAGGCCGATCAGGGAGCCGTAGATCGGCCGGCCGGTGACGAAGGCGCGGGTGCCGTCGATGGGATCAACCACCCACACCCATTCGGCATCGGCGCGCTCGGCGCCGTATTCCTCGCCGATGACGCCATGCTCCGGGAAGCGGGCGGCGAGGAGGGCGCGGATCGCACGCTCCGCGGCGCGGTCGGCCTCGGTGACGGGGGAGGCGTCGCCCTTGGCCTCGATCAGCAGGGCGGAGCGGAACAGCGGACGGATCACCGCCCCGGCAGCGTCCGCGG
>JADGHI010000618.1 GCA_019689515.1 Acetobacteraceae bacterium
CCCTTCCGCCCCCGCGGCGGGGGCGGGGCGGCGAATACCGCCACGCGCGCCTCGAAGCCGGAGAGGCTGTGGCGCACCTCGCCAGGCAGGCGGCGCCAATCCGCCTCGAACGGCGCCTCGGCCAGGGCCGTCGCGCGCCGCGGCATGCGCCCGCGCCACTCCGTCGCCGGGAGGTCGAGCGTCCCCGCGAGCGGCCCGCGCGGCGGGCGGCGGCGCAGAAGCACCGCGCCGTCGGAGGGGCGCACGGCCCAGAACGCCGTCGCGAAGCGCACCTGGCGCGGCGGACGCGGAGGAAGCACCGGCACCGCCCCCTGCATCCCGCGCCGCCGCGCGCGGCAGGGCGCGGACACCGGGCAGATCTCGCACCGCGGCGCTCCGCGCGGCCGGCAGAGCGTCGCGCCGAGGTCCATGAGCGCCTGCGCGATATCGCCCGGCGGGCCGTGCCGCAGCAGCCGCGCCACCTGCGCCGCAAGCACCGGCCTCGCCGCCGGCAGCGGCTCCGTCACCAGGAACAGCCGCGCGGCGACGCGGTCGAGATTCGGGTCCATCGGCGGGTCCGGGATGCCGAAGGCCAGGGCGCGAATCGCCGCCGCGGTGTAGGGGCCGATTCCCGGCAGCGAGCGCAGCGCCTCCACCTCGCGCGGCACGCGACCGTCGTGCTCCGCCACGATTCGCCGCGCCGCCGCGTGCAGGTTGTGCGCCCGCGCGTAGCGGCCGAGTCCGCCCCAATGGCGCAGCATCTCCTCCACCGGCACGGCGGCGATCGCGGCGGCGTCCGGGAAGCGTGCGACGAAGCCTTCGAAATGCCTCGCCACGACCGCGACCCGCACCTGCTGGAGCATCACCTCGCTGATCCATGTGCGGTACGGATCGGCGAGTCGGCCCGGCAGCGCGCGCCAGGGCAGCAGGCGCCGCTCGCGCGCGTACCATTCGAGCAGCGCGGCAGCGATTCGCCCGTAACGCGCGGAGCCGGAGAGGGTGGTCACCGGGCGCGCCGTCGCACGCCCCTCCCCCGCCGCCAACGGGGCTTCCGCCGCCGGAGCGTTCTGTCCGCGAGGCTTTCCGCCGTTGGGCGCAGTCGCCGGGCGAGTTTCCGGAATGACAAGCCGCTCATGCGAAAAATGCGCGCGCCCGGGGGTCATTTTTCTCTTTGCACGGGGGGCCGCTGCCCCTATATGCCGCGCCAGACGCAGTACGCACGTGCCTCTGGCCCCAGGCCACGGGTCCCACCTAAGGGGGCCCGCCCCGGCGCAAGGTTTACGCAACGACGTCAAGCGTTCTGGCAACCCCCGTGGTTCGCGCTGCGGGACTTTCCTGGTCGCTGGTTCGTTCGACCGTTTCGTCAACTGACGGGCCGCCACGCTGGGCGGCCCGGCTGCCTAGGGGAGGGTGGTGCGATGACCCCCAAGATCGCACGCTTCCTGCGCGAGTGCGCGCCCACCACGCCTTGCCTCGTGCTGGACGTGGACCGTGTGGAAGAGAACTACCGCCGGCTGCAGGCGGCGCTGCCGCTCGCCCGCATCTACTACGCCGTGAAGGCCAACCCTGCTGCGCCGATCCTGCAGCGGCTGGTCAGGCTCGGCTCCTTCTTCGACGCGGCGAGCTTCCAGGAAATCGACGCCTGCCTGGCGGCGGGCGCGCGCGGCGCAGCCATCTCCTACGGCAACACCGTCAAGAAGGAGCGCGACATCCGCGCCGCCTTCGAGCACGGTGTGCGCCTCTTCGCCTTCGATTCGGAGGAGGAGCTGGCCAAGCTCGCCCGCGCCGCGCCGGGCGCGCAGGTCTATTGCCGCATCCTGGTCGGCAATGACGGCGCCGAGTGGCCGCTCAGCCGGAAGTTCGGCTGCGAGGTCGAGATGGCGAAGGAGCTGATGCTGCGGGCGGGCGAGATGGGTCTCGACCCGATCGGGCTCAGCTTCCATGTCGGTTCGCAGCAGACGACGACCGCGGCCTACGAGGCGGCGATCGCCAAGGTCGCCATGCTGTTCACCGATCTCCGCGAGGCGGGGGTGAAGGTGCGCATGGTGAATCTCGGCGGCGGTTACCCGGTGCGCTACCGGCAGGAGGTGCCTGAGATCGAGGACTTCGCGTCCGCCATCATGGGCGCGATGGTCGAGCACTTCGGCAACGCCCTGCCGGAGATCATCGTCGAGCCGGGCCGCTTCATCGTCGGCGATGCAGGGGTGGTCCAGTCCGAGGTCGTGCTGGTCAGCCGCAAGGCGAAGGACGATCCGGTGCGCTGGGTCTATCTCGACATCGGCCGCTTCGGCGGCCTGGCCGAGACGGAGGGCGAGGCGATCAAGTACGCCATCCGCACCCCGCACGACGGCACGCCGGAGGGACCGGTCACGGTGGCCGGCCCGACCTGCGACAGCGTGGACACGCTGTACGAGAAGTCCAACTACCGCCTGCCGCTCCGGCTCGCGGCGGGAGACAAGGTCGAGCTGCTCGCCACCGGGGCGTATGTGACGACCTATGCGAGCCAGGGCTTCAACGGGTTCAAGCCACTCGCGGAGCATTACGTCTGAGGGATCGGGGGATCGCACAAGCGGTCCCCCTTTCCGTTTCGGCCCTACCTTCAGCGGGCGCTCGCGAGCAGCGCGGCGCCACCTTGCTCCCCAGGCGTTGGAATGGCTGTCCGTGGCATCGCGCGCGGGCGCTGCGGATTCGCCCGGGAAGAGCCACCGCCGCGCTGACCGAGAC
>JADGHI010000619.1 GCA_019689515.1 Acetobacteraceae bacterium
CGCGAGGGCGCGGCGCTCTGCCTCGCCGACCTGCGCGGGGCGGAGGCCGTCGCGGCGGAGATCGAAGCACTCGGCGCGCGGGCGATCGCCGCGGCGCTCGACGTCACGCGGCGGGCGGAGATCGACGCCGCGGTGGCGCGCACGCTCGCCGCCTTCGGGCGGCTCGACATCCTGGTGAACGCGGCGGGCGTGGTCTCCTTCGGCGCGGCGGCGACGCTGGCGGAGGAGGAGTGGGACCGGGTGCTCGCGATCAACCTGAAGGGCACCTTCCTGTGCTGCCAGGCGGTGATCCCGGCCATGCGGCGGCAGCGCCACGGGCGCATCCTCAACCTCGGCTCCGTCATCGGCAAGAACGGCGGGAACCCGCGCCCCTGGATCGACCCGGGCGAGCAGGCGCGCGCCAGCAACGTCGCCTACGGCGCCAGCAAGGCCGGGGTGCACGCGCTGACCTTCTTCCTGGCGCGCGAGCTGGCGGCGGACGGCATCACCGTGAACGCCATCGCGCCCGGCCCGATCGCCACCGCCATGACCAGGGACCTTCCGGCGACGCTGAAGGCGCTGATCCCGGTCGGCCGCATGGGGCGCGGCGAGGACGTGGCCGAGGCGGCGCTCTACCTCGCCAGCGACGCCGCCGGCTTCGTGACCGGCGAGGTGCTGGACGTGAACGGCGGCATGTGGGCCGACTGAGGCCCACCGCCGCACCCGTGCCGCCCCGCGACACAGAGGAGGCCCCCTTGTCCACCATCCGCATCTACCACCAGAGCTTCACGGTGCTGGAGAACCTGCCCGCCTACGCCGAGGCGCTGCGCGCGCACTTCGCGCGCGTGGCGCGGCCGGGCACGGAGGTGGTGATGCACGGCATGCACCCCTCGACCTACCGGACCGAGTACCCGGGCAACGACATCCGCTACGCCTACTTCCAGACGCTGCACAGCCAGCAATTCGTCCTCGGCGCGCTGGAGGCGGAGGAACAGGGCTTCGACGCCTTCGCGCTGATGACGCTGCCCGAGCCCTCGCTGCAGGAGATCCGCAGCCTGGTGGACATCCCGGTGGTGGGCTACGGCGAGAGCGCGATGCTGACCGCCGCCATGCTCGGCCGGCGGGCCGGCGTGCTGCTCTTCATCGCGGAGATGGCGCCGATGGTGGAGCGCAACGTGGAGCGCCTCGGCCTCGCCGGGCGCTTCGCGGGGGCGCACCCGGTCGGCTTCACCTTCAACGACGTGCTCCAGGGCTACAGCGATCCCGCGCCGCTGCTGGAGCGCTTCGCCGCGGCGGCACGCGGCCTGATCGCCCGCGGCTGCGAGGCGATCATCCCGGGCGAGGCGCCGCTCTGCGTGCTGCTCGCCCGCCACGGCGTGTCCGAGGTGGACGGCGTGCCGGTCGTGGACGCGCTGGCGGCGACGGTGAAGATGGCCGAGGCGATGGTGGACCTGCGCCGCAGCACCGGCCTGCGCCCCTGCCGCACCGGCTACTTCACCGCCACCCCGCCGCGCGAGCGCCTGCGCGAGCTGCTGCGGTTCTACGGAATCGCGCGGCTTCGCGAGGACACCAGCAACCAGAAGGCGTAAGGCGCGGAGGCTTGACATGAACAGGCGAACCCTCCTGGCCACCGGCCTCTTCGCCAGCGCCGGCCGCGGCGCGCGCGCGCAGCAGGCGCGGACGGATGGCGCCTGGGTGCCGACGCGGCCGCTGCGCATCGTCGTTCCCTTCGCGGCAGGCGGCAGCACCGACATCCTGGCGCGGCTCTGCGCCCAGCTCCTCACCGAGCGACTCGGGCAGAGCGTGGTGGCGGAGAACGTGACGGGCGCGGGCGGCACCATCGGGGCGCAGCGCGTGCTGGACGCACCGGCCGACGGCTACACGCTGCTGGCCGGCACGCCGGGTCCCATCACCATCAACCCGCACCTGCAGCCCCGCATCCCCTACGCGCCGCTCCGCGACTTCGAGCCGGTCGCCTTCGTGGGCGACAGCCCCGCCGTGGTCGTCGTGCGCCGCGACAGCCCGATCCGCTCCGTCCGCGAGCTGGTCGAGCGCGCAAAGGCCACGCCGGGCCGCATGAGCTACGCATCCGCCGGCGTCGGCTCCTTCGCGCATCTGAGCGGGGAGCTGTTCAAGTGGCGCGCGGACGTGGACCTGGTCCATGTGCCCTACCGCGGCACGGCGCCCGCCGCGACCGACCTGATCGCCGGGCGGGTGGACGTAATGTTCGAGAACTATCCTTCGGTGCAGGGCTATCTCGCCGCGGGCGAGCTGCGCGCCCTCGCGATCGGGGCGGTGCGGCGCTCCGCGCTCCTGCCGGGCGTGCCGACCGTCGCGGAGGAGGGGGTGTCGGGCTACGAATCCACCTCCTGGTTCGGGCTGCTGGCGCGTGCGGGCACCCCAGAGGCCGCGATCGCCCGGGTGAACGCCGCGATCGATGCAGGCATCCGCGAGCCCGCGGTCGCTGCGCGCCTCGCCAGCCTCGGCATCGAGCCCGCCGGCGGGACGCCCGCCGCGTTCCGCGCCTATCTCGCGCGGCGCCTGGAGGAGACGGGCAAGCTGATCCGCACCGCCCGCATCACCCTCGACTGAAGGAGATTTCAGGGGCGTCCGAACACTAAGAGCACCTAACGAAACTGGGTCTGGCGCGTTGTGGGCGGCATGGCCCGGCCCCTTGTTCCTGACGACCTCTGGGCGGCGATCGAGCCGCTCTTGC
>JADGHI010000620.1 GCA_019689515.1 Acetobacteraceae bacterium
GCCTAGCGGGCGCCGAACCGGGCTGCTACAAGAACGGCGTCTGGGAACGACCAGGGGCGAGAAGAATGTCCGGAATCCTGCGGAGGAACGCGTCCATTGCCGTCGGTGCCGCTGCGGTGGGCCTCGTGATGGGCCTGGGTGCCGCCGCGCCCCAGGCCGGGGCGCAGACCCTGACTATGGCGGTCGGCGCGCCGGTGACCTCGCTCGATCCGCACTATCACCAGCTTTCGCCGAACAACGCGGTCGCGGACATGATCTTCGACCGGCTGGTGAACACCGACAACCTCTCGCGCATGGTCCCCGGCCTCGCCGTCGAGTGGCGCGCGGTCGAGCCGACGGTCTGGGAGTTCAAGCTCCGCCCGAACGTCCGGTTCCACAACGGCAACCCCTTCACCGCCGAGGACGTGGCCTTCACGATCCAGCGGGTGCCCAACGTGCCCAACAGCCCCTCCTCCTTCGCCGCCTATGTGCGGCCGATCCAGGGGGTGGAGATCGTGGACCCGCTGACCATCCGGCTGCGTACCGCCACGCCCTCGCCGCTGCTGCCGCTGGACTTCACCAACATCCGCATCCTCGACCGCGAGACGCACCAGAACGCGACGACCGAGGACTTCAACAGCGGGCGCGCCGCCATCGGCACCGGCCCCTGGCGCGTCGTCCAGCACCGCAGCGGCGACCGCATCGAGTTCGAGCGCAACGACAATTACTGGGGCGAGCGGCCCGCCTTCCAGCGCGTGAACTACCGGATGATCACCAACGATGCGGCGCGCACCGCGGCGCTGCTCGCCGGTGACGTCGAGTTCATCGACCAGGTTCCGACCTCGGACCTCGCGAAGCTGCGGGCGGACCAGCGCGTGACGCTGTCTGAGATCACCGGGCTGCGCCTGATCTTCATCGGCCTCGACCACCTGCGCGCGCCGAACGAGAATTCGCCCTTCGTCACCGACAACGAGGGCAAGCCGCTTGGCCGCAACCCGCTGCGTGACGTGCGGGTGCGCCGCGCGCTCTCGCTCGCGATCGACCGCCAGGCGATCACGCAGCGCGTGATGGAGGGCGCGGCGACCCCGGCGGGCCAATTCCTGCCGGAGGGCGTGTTTGGCCACGTGCCTGAGCTGACGGCGCCGCGCCCGGATCCCGAGGCGGCGCGGCGGCTGCTCGCCGAGGCGGGCTACCCGCAGGGCTTCCGGATCACCCTGCACTCGCCGAACGACCGCTACATCAACGACTCTCGCATCGCCCAGGCGGTCGGCCAGATGTGGACCCGCATCGGTGTCCGCACGGCGGTCGAGGCGCAGACCTGGGCCACCTTCATCGGCCGCGCCGGGCGGCAGGAGTTCTCCGCCCACCTGATCGGCTGGGGCTCCAACCCGGACGGCTCGCACCCGCTGCGCAACATCATCGCCACCGCGAACCGCGAGCGCGGCTTCGGCGCCTCCAACCGCGGCCGCTACTCCAACCCGGAGGTGGACGCGCTGCTCGAGCAGTCGCTGGTGGAGATGGACGAGGCCAAGCGCGAGCGCATCGTTCAGCAGGCCCAGCGCATCGCCTTCGAGGACGTTGCGATCATCCCGCTGCACATCCAGACCAACATCTGGGCGATGCGGCGCAACCTGACCCATACGCCGCGCAACGACGAGCTGACGCGGGCTCAGGACGTCCGTCCGGCCGCCGCGGCCGCGGCGCGCTGAAGACGGCCCCGCGGGGAGTGGCGCGTAGATGAGCGTTTACCTGCTGCGGCGACTGCTCCAGGCAGTCGCCGTGGTGTTTGCCATGTCGCTGATCGTCTTCGTCGGCGTCTATGCGATCGGTGATCCGGTCGAGATCCTGATCAGTCCCGACGCCGACCAGATGGAACGCGAGCGCGCCATCGCCGCTCTCGGCCTCGACCTGCCGCTGTGGGAGCAGTATTTCGTCTTCCTCGGCAAGGCGGTGCAGGGCGACCTCGGCCGCAGCTTCGTCTTCAACGAGCCGGCGCTGCGCCTGATCCTCCAGCGCATGCCGGCGACGCTCGAGCTCGCCTTCGGCGCGACGATCATGGCCCTGATCATCGGCCTGCCGCTCGGGCTCTACGCCGGGTTGCGGCCGGATTCGCCGGTCAGCCGCGGCATCATGGCCGGCTCGATCCTCGGCTTCTCGCTGCCGACCTTCTGGGTCGGGCTGATGCTCATCATGGTCTTCGCCGTGCAGCTCGGCTGGCTGCCCTCGACGGGGCGCGGGCCGACGCGCGAATTCCTCGGCATGCAGTGGAGCTTCCTCACCACCGAGGGGTTGCGCCATCTGCTGATGCCGGCGATCAACCTCTCCCTCTTCAAGATCAGCCTGGTGATCCGCCTGACGCGGGCCGGCGTGCGCGAAACCATCCTGCAGGACTACGTGAAGTTCGCCCGCGCCAAGGGCCTCTCGCCCAACCGGGTGATCTTCGTTCACGTGTTCAAGAACATCCTGATCCCGGTGGTGACGGTGGTGGGGCTCGAACTCGGCTCGACCATCGCCTTCTCGGTGGTGACGGAGAGCGTCTTCGCCTGGCCCGGCATGGGCAAGCTGATCATCGATTCGATCAACGTGCTCGACCGGCCGGTGATCGTGGCCTACCTGATGATCATCGTGCTGATGTTCATCACCATTAACCTCCTCGTGGACCTCACCTACTCGGTGCTGGATCCGCGCGTGCGGCTGGAGTCCAAGGG
>JADGHI010000621.1 GCA_019689515.1 Acetobacteraceae bacterium
GCACGCAGTGCACCATGGTCCCGCCGATGGCCGAGGTCATGGCCGAACGCGAGCGTCTCGCGGAGGCGTACGGCCTTGCAGAGCTCGCCTTCTGCTTCGGCTTCCCCTACGCGGACTTCCCCGATTGCGGCGCCGCCATCGCCGCCTTCGGCCCGGACCAGGCGGCGGCGGACGCGGCCGCCGAGGCACTCGCCGCCTCCCTCCACCGGCGCGAGCCCGACTTCGCCGGCGCCGTCACCGACGCCGCGGAGGGAGTCGCGGAGGCGATCCGCATCGCCGCCACCGCCACCCGCCCCGTGGTGCTCGCCGACACGCAGGACAATCCCGGCGGCGGCGGCCACGGCGACACCACCGGCCTGCTCGCCGAGCTGATCCGTCAGGGCGCGCAGGGCGCCGTCCTCTGCCTGATCAACGACGCCGAGAGCGCCGCCGCCTGCCACGCCGCCGGCGAGGGTGCCACCCTGAACCTCCGCCTCGGCGGCAAGAGCGACGGCGCGCCACTCGACGTCACCGCCACCGTCGAGCGCCTAACCGACGGCCGCTTCATCTGCACCGGACCGATGGCGCGCGGCAATTCCGCTGATCTCGGGCCGTCCGCGCTGATCCGGGTCGCGCCGGGCGTGCGCGTCATCCTGGTCTCGCGCAAGATGCAGGCCCACGACCAGGCCCTGTTCCGCCATGTCGGCGTGGAGCCCGCCGCGCAGAAGATCCTCGCGCTGAAGTCGAGCGTGCATTTCCGCGCCGACTTCCAGCCGATCGCGGAGCGGGTGATCGTCGTCGCCGCACCCGGGCCTGTCGTGGCCGATCCGGCCGCCCTGCCGTTCCGGAACCTCCGGCCGGGCCTGCGCCTGCGCCCGAAGGCGAACTGACGCGAGCTCGGCCGGCCGGCTGACGCGGCCCTATCCGCGCGCCCCCTCGTTGCGGCGTAGCGCGCGGAGGCGGCGCAGCAGGTTCTCCGCCTCGGGACTTGCGAGCAACTCCACCGCCTCCTCGACATCGGCGCGCTGGACGGAGCACCAGGCCCGGCCGGCGCGGGAGGCCTCTTCCCGAGCCTCCCGCATGGACGCAGCGTGCTCGATCCGCGCGCCCTCCGCGGGGGAGACGGCGAGGAGCGCTGCCTCCAGCTCGGCGGCGCGGCGGCGGACCGCCTCGGTGAGCCGGATCCGGCAGCCCTCGGCGACACGGAGCGCCGTCACCAGGCTGACCACGGTGCGGCGCAGATCGCGCTCGGCCAGGGACTGCGAGCCCGCCTGGGGCGGTCCCGCGGCAGCCGGCAGGACGGCCCAGCCGAATGCCAGCAGGCCGGCCGCCAACGGTGCCCAAGGACGGCGCGGCGCGGCCCCTATGCGACCGCCGCGCTCACGGACGCCGGCAGGACGCACCCGCCGCCGCCATGCGGTGGCCTTGCCCGACGACGCCATAGCCGGCCTCCATCCGCCCCCCTGGTGCTCCTTCTGTAGACCACCCGAGGCCGTCCCCGAAACGCTGGGCTCCAGCCAGACCGCGCGGATCGCCCCACTGTGTCGTGCGTGGGGCCGCGCCGGCCCGGGTGCAGTGCGCCCCGAAGGCGAGTCCGTCCGAACCGCGCCCGCCGCGCTTTCAGCCCGCGCCGCCCTCGCCGCTGAGCAGCGCCAGCACCTGCTCCCGTCGGGGGATCGGCGCCACCGCGCCATAGCCGGTCGTGGCGAGCGCCGCCGCCGCGTTGGCGTAGCGCGCCGCAGCCAACGGACCCTCGCCGGCGGCGATGTGCCGGGCCAGGAACGCTCCGGCGAAGGTATCCCCGGCCCCGGTCGCGTCCACCGCCTCCACCTTATGGGCGGGGATACGGGTGCGGCCCGCCCGTGTGCACAGCATCGCCCCTTCCCTGCCGAGCTTCAGCAGCACCAGCGGACAAAGGCGCAGGTAGAAGTCGGCGATGGCGTCCGGGTCCGCGAGGCCGGTCAGCGCCTCGGCATCCTCGAGCGAGGGGAAGACGATGTCCGCCAGGGCGACCGCCGCGTGGATCACCGCCGCCGCCCGCCGCACGGGCCACAGCCGCAGGCGCAGATTGGTGTCGTAGGAGACCTTCACTCCCGCCGCCCGGGCAATTTCGATGGCGCGGAAGCCGGCATCGCAGGCGCTGGTCGAGATCGCCTGGCTGATCCCGGAGAGGTGCAGCACCCGCGCCCCGCGGATCGCCGCCTCCGGTAGGTCCTCCGGGCGGTAGCGGCTGGCGGCGCTGCCGGTCCGGTAGAAGGTGAAGCAGTGCCCCTCCGGGCCGTGGGTGACGAAATAGACCCCGGTTGGCGCCTCCGGGTCACGGAGCACATGCGTGGTGTCCACGCCCTCGCGCGCCCAGAGCTCCATGAAGCTGTCGCCCGCCGCGTCGCGCCCGATCGCGGTGAGGTAGCCGGCCCGCGCCCCGCTGCGCGCGGCAGCGATCGCGGCGTTGGAGGTATCGCCGCCATGGCCCTCCAGGTAGAGCGTGCGCGGATCATTCTCGCCGCGCGGGAGCTGGTTGAACTCCAGCATCGGCTCGCCGAAGCAGAGGACATCCACCCGCGGCGGCACGGCCTCACCCATCGCCGTCACGCCTGCAGGATGCCGAGCGCGGCACGCGCCGCCGCCTGCACCGCCGCCCTGTCGCCTGCCGCGACCAGCCGCTCATCCACCAGCCTGCCGCCGATGCCGACGAAGGCCGCGCCG
>JADGHI010000622.1 GCA_019689515.1 Acetobacteraceae bacterium
CCGGGGTGCCCGCAGCGGCGGAGGGGGGGGCGGCGGCCCCCCGCCTCACCGCTGCGGCCTCAGCGCATCGGCCACGAGTACATCAGCCCCCCATCGGTCCAGAGCCGGTTCAGCCCGCGCTCCAGCCCGATCGGGGTGTTCGGTCCGAGGTTGCGCTCGAAGATCTCGCCGTAATTGCCGACGGCGCGGATCGCGTTGTAGGCCCAGGCGGGATCGAGCTTCAGCGCGTCGCCGAGCAGCGGATCGGCGCCCAGCAGGCGGCGCACCTCCGGGTTCTGGCTGGTGCGCCGCATCTCCTCGGCATTGGCCTGGGTGATGCCGAGCTCCTCGGCCTGGATCAGCGCCATCACCAACCAGCGGATCACGTCGAACCATTCGTTGTCGTCTCGCCGCACGACCGGGCCGTAGGGCTCCTTGGAGAAGCGCTGGGGCAGGATGACGTAGTCCTGCGGGTTCTGGAACTGGCTGCGCAGCGCGGCGAGCTGCGTCGCGTCCGTGCCGATCGCGTCGCAGCGCCCGGCCTGCAGCGAGGTCGCGTTGTCCTGCATCCGCTCCTGCAGCACCGGGGTGAAGCGCAGGTTGTTGGAGCGGAAGAAGTCGGCCGTCACCAGCTCGTTGGTGGTGCCGGGGGAGAGGCAGATGGTCATGCCGTCCATCTGCCTCGGGTCGGTGATGTTGGCGTCGCGGCGCACCATGAAGCCGTGGCCGTCGTAGAGGTTCACCGTCGTCATGCGCAGACCGAGCGTGGCGTCGCGCGTCAGCGTCAGCGTGGTCTGGCGGATCAGCACGTCGATCTCGCCGGACTGGAGCGCGGTAAAGCGTTGCACGGCGGTGAGCGGGACGAAGCGGACCTTGCCCGCGTCGCCGAGCACCGCAGCGGCGACGGCGCGGCAGAGATCCGCGTCCATGCCGCGCCAGACGCCCTGGCTGTCGGGCAGGGAGAAGCCGGCGACGCCGACATTGACGCCGCAGGCAAGCACGCCGCGCTGCCGCACGCCGTCCAGCGTCGGGCCGGCCTGCGCCGGGGGTGGCGCTGCCCAGACGGCCGCGGCGACGGCGAGGACGGCCGTCATCCAACCTCGGAACATCATGGCGATGGGCCTCCCTGTTCCTGTCTCCCGCAAGGATCCTCGGAGCGGGCGGGGTGCGCGTCAACGCGGAGGATGGGAGCGGCGCGCCGGTGCTGCGGCGTCGCCGTGGGGGAGTGCGGCGCGCCCGGGCGGTCACCCGCCCGGGCAGTCACGCAACCGTGTGGTCAGGCTAGGGCGATCACGGTGACGCCGGCGAGGAGGAGAATCACGCCGGCCATCCGGAGGCCGGAGACGGGGCGGCGCGGCAGGCGGAACCAGCCGTGGCGGTCCACCAGCACCGAGGCGATCTGCTGCCCCGCCACCGTCAGCCCTATGGTGGCGGCGGCCCCGATCGCGGGGATGGCGGTGAATACCGTGGTGACGTAGGCGGCGCCCGCCACGCCGCCGAGCCAGCCCCACCACGGCATGGCGGAGACGCCGGCGAGGCACGGCCAGGGCTGGCGGAAGGCGGAGGTGGCGGCCAGCATGGCCACGGCCATGGTGAAGGTGGCGACGAGGAAGCTCACCGCGCCGACCGCGAAGGGCGCGCCGAGGTCGTGGCGCAGCAATCCGTTCAGCGCCCCCTGCACCGGGAGCACCGCGCCCGCGGCGAGGGCGAGCGCGATCCAACCGAGCCGCGACGGCGGGGCCATGGCGGCGGCGCCGTCCCGCTGGCCTGCCACGATCAGCGCGGCGCCGGCCAGCACGGCGAGCGTGCCGCCGATCGCCGCCGCGCCCGCCGCCGGCCGCATCGCGGCGACGCCGAGCGCGCCGGTGAGGTCGAGCGCCAGCGAGGCGAGCATCTGGCCGGCGATGAAGAGGCCGACCGAGACCACGGCGCCGAGGCGCGGGAACAGCAGGATCGTCGAGACGACGTAGAAGGCGCTCGCGGCGCCGCCGACCGCGTGCCACCAGGGCACGCGAGGCAGGGCGGCGAGCGCTGTCAGGGTGGCGGTCAGCAGGGCGACGAGCAGCAGCAGGACGCTGCCGACGCCAAGCTGCAGCGTGGTGGCACCGAATGGGCTGCCTACCGCGCGGCTGAGCTGCGCGTTGGCGCCGGCCTGGAGCGGGAGCAGGGAGCCGGCAAGCAGGGCGGCGGGGACGAAGAGCGCGTCCATGGCAGGAGGTGTCCGGGCACGTCCGAGCCTCGGGTGCTCACGCCGCGGCGACGCGGGGTGCGCGGCCGAGCAGGCGGCCCGGGTCGAGCGCGAAGGCGCCGGCGCCGAGCCCGGCCTGGACCAGCAGCAGCACGGTCCACAGCGCCGGGAATTCCCAGCCGCCGCCCTGGTTCGAGAATGTCCAGCCATTCGGCAGGTGCTGGATCGTCGCGCCGATGAGGATCGGCACCGCGAGCAGGCTCACCGCGCGCACCCAGACGCCGGCGATCAGCGCGAGGCCGGTGGCGATCTCGGCGAAGGCGACGATGGCGCCGAAGACCGGCGGGTAGCCGATGGAGCCGAAGAAGCGCATCGTGCCGGCCAGGCCGAAGGTGCCGAGCTTCAGCACCGCGCCATGGGCGAGGAAGGCGAGGCCGAGGCTGACGCGCAGCAGCAGCGTGGCGTAGGGAATGGTGGTCCGTGCGTCGGGCATGGGAGGGGGCTCTCCGT
>JADGHI010000623.1 GCA_019689515.1 Acetobacteraceae bacterium
AAGAACGGGTTCTCCAGCCCGAGCACCTCGCCCGCTGCGCGGATCAGCGCGAAGTCGCGCTGGCCGGGGAGGCCGGCGAAGCCGCGCGGGTCGGAGGTCTCCTCCGCCGGCGCCGCCGTCCCCTCCGCGCCGTCGCGGCGCCGCGCCAGGCGTTGCAGAAGGGCGAGGCGCGCGCTCTGGGAGAGGCCGAAGCCGCCGCCCTTCATTCCGCGGCCTCCGCAGGGGAGGCGCGGGTCGCGCCGGGCTCATAGGCCTCCATCAGCGTCGCCACCATCGCCTCGGCGCGGTCCTCCAGCACCACGCCGGCGATGCGCTCGGCGAGCATGGCGAGGGTCAGGTCCTCCGTCACCGCGGCGAGGGGGACCTGCGCGCCGATACGGCGCTCCAGCGCCATGCGCAGCTCAAGACCGCCGAGGCTGTCGAGACCGAAGCCGGCGACCGGGGCGTCGAGCGGCACCGCCTCCGGCGGCAGGCGCAGGATGCGCGCCGCCTCCTCGGCGACCAGGTTGCGCAGCAGCGCGCGCGCCTCCTCGGCGGGGAGGGCGCGCAGGCGCTCGCGCAGGTCCACGCCCGCCTCGCCGCTCGCCTCGCCGCTGCCCGCGGCGCGCAGCGCGGCGGCGAAGGCGGGCTCGGCCAGCACGGGCAGCGCCATGCGCGCCTGCGCCCAGGCGACGCGGGCCAGCCCGACCACCGCCGGCGCGTCCGGGCGCAGGGCTGCGCCGAGCCCCGCTTCGAGCGCCTCCGCGGCCGACATCGGCGTGACGCCGAGGCGACGGTGCAACGTCTCCGCAGTGGCGGTATCGGCGGCGAGCACGCCGGCATCGGCGATCGGCCCCCAGGCGACGGCCACGGCCGGGCGGCCCTGCGCGCGGCGGCGGCGCGCCAGCGCCTCCAGCGCCGCATTGGCGGCGACGTAGTTCGCCTGGCCCGGATTGCCGAAGGCCGTGGTGGCGGAGGAGAACAGCACGAAGGCCTCGATCGGGTCGCTCGCGGTCAGCCGGTCGAGATTCTCCGCCACGGTCAGTTTCGCCGCGAGCACGGAGGCGAAGCGCGCCGAATCCATTGCTATCGCCGCGCCGTCGTCGAAGGTGGCGGCGGCGTGCACCACGCCGCAGATCGGCAGCCCGCCCCCATTTGCGCGGATCTCCTCCAGCGTCCGCGCCAGCGCCGCGCCGTCCGTCGCGTCGCAGGCATGGATCGAGGCGCGGGCACCGAGCGCGGCGAGGGTGCGGAGCGCCGCCTCGGCACCGGGCGTCGCCATCCCGCGCCGGCCGATCAGCGCAAGCCGCGTGACGCCGCGCGCCGCGAGCCACTTCGCCGCCTCGAGTCCGAAGCCCTGGATGCCGCCGACGACGAGCCAGACGCCCTCCGCGCCCGGCAGCCACGCCGTCGCCGGCCCCTTCGCCGCGCGCCGCGCCGCAGATGGCGCCTCGGCCTGCGGCGGCAGGATCACGATCTTGCCGATATGCGCCGAGGCCTGGAGGGTGCGGAACGCCGCCTCCGTCTCCTCCGCCCTGCGCACCACATGCGGCAGCGGCAGCAGCGCGCCCTCGGCGAGGCGCGCGCGGATGTCGCCGAGCAGGCTCGCGGCGAGCTCGGGCCGGGCACGCGGCAGCGCGTCCACGTCCACGGCGAAGTAGGTCGCGTTGCGGCGCAGCGGGCGCAGCGCGGCGCGGCGGTTCTCGACGTAGTCGCGCTTGCCGAGCTCGACGAAGCGGCCGAAGGGGCGGAGCAGGCCGAGCGAGCGCTCCATCGCCTCGCCAGCCAGCGAGTTCAGCACCACGTCCACGCCGTCGGGCCAGTGCGCGCGCAGCGCGTCGGCGAAGCCGGGATCGCGCGAATCGAGAGCGATCTCCGCCCCGGCGGCGCGCAGGAAGGCGCGCTTGGCCTCGGTCCCGGCCGTAACGGCGATGCGCGCCCCGGCGGCGAGCGCCACCTGCAGCGCGGCGAGGCCGACACCGCCCGCGCCGCCGTGGATCAGCACCCGCTCCCCCTCGCGCAGCCGGGCGCAGTGCTCCAGCGCATAGACCGCGGTGAGGAAGGCCACCGGCACCGTCGCTGCCGCCGCCGGCGAGAGGCTCTCCGGCCGGCGCGTCAGCGCCTCCGCCCGCGTCAGGACGCGCGAGGCGAGGGCGGCGGGAGCGAAGCCGAACACCGCCTCGCCGGGCCGGAATTCCACGCCCGGGCCCACCGCCTCGACCACGCCGGCGCATTCCATGCCGAGCGTCGGGCCGGCGAAGCCGTCGAGCAGCACCTCCTCCGGCAGGAGGCCCTGGGCCCACATCAGGTCGCGGAAATTGAGCCCCGCCGCCTCGACGCGCAGCAGCACCTCGCCCGGGCCGGGAGCGCGCAGATCCGCCTGCGGCTCCCAGGCGAGGGTGGCGAGCTGCCCGGGCTCGCGCACCGCGAGGATCGCGGGGCCGGCAGCGGTCGGGGCGCGGCCCTCCGCGGCGCCGGGCAGGAGCCGCGGCACCAGGCGCGCCGTGGCGGTCAGGGTAACCTCCGCCTCGCCATCGGTCGCGCCGAGCAGATCGGGCAGCAGGCGGCGCGCCGCCTCTTCCGGCGCCAGGTCCGGACAGAGGTCGAGCCGCCGCGGCGCCAGCTCGGGCATCTCGTTCGCCAGCACCCGGCCGAGCGCGAACCCCGCGGCGGCGGCCGGGCGCTTCGCGTCGCCGCC
>JADGHI010000624.1 GCA_019689515.1 Acetobacteraceae bacterium
ATACATTGCCCGACCCCACCCGACGTCTCCTGATCGAGGAGGCGCTGACCTTCGACGATGTCCTGCTGGTACCGGCCTACTCGACCGTCCTTCCCAGCCAGTCCGACACGCGCACGCGGCTGACGCGCGAGATCGCGCTGAACATCCCCCTCGTTTCGGCGGCGATGGACACGGTGACCGAGGCGAACATGGCGATCGCCATGGCGCAGGCGGGCGGCATCGGGGTGATCCACAAGAACCTCTCGCCGGAGGAACAGGCGGCGCAGGTCCGCCAGGTGAAGAAGTTCGAATCCGGCATGGTGGTGAACCCGGTCACCATCCATCCGGACCAGACGCTCGGTGAGGTGCAGGCGCTGATGCGCCAGCACCACATCAGCGGCATCCCGGTGGTGGAGCGTGGCAGCGGGCGCCTCGTCGGCATCATCACCAACCGCGACGTGCGCTTCGCGACCGACCCCGCTTCGCGCGTCTACGAACTGATGACGCGCGAGAACCTGGTGACCGTGCAGGAAGGCGTCTCGCCGGAGGAGGCGAGGCGTCTGCTGCACAAGCACCGCATCGAGAAGCTGCTGGTGGTGGACGACGCGTTCCGCTGCGTCGGCCTCATCACCGTCAAGGATATGGACAAGGCGCAGGCGCATCCGAACGCCGTGAAGGACGAGCTGGGCCGGCTGCGCTGCGCGGCCGCCACCGGCGTGGGCGATGACGGGCTGCGCCGCGCCGAGGCGCTGATCGAGGCCGAGGTGGACGTGATCGTGGTGGACACCGCGCACGGCCATTCCGGCGGCGTGCTCGCGGCGGTGGAGCGGATCAAGCGCCTGTCCAATTCCGTGCAGGTGGTGGCCGGCAACGTCGCCACGCCGGAGGGGGCGGAGGCATTGATCGACGCCGGGGCCGACGCGGTGAAGATCGGCATCGGGCCAGGCTCCATCTGCACGACGCGCGTGGTGGCGGGCGTAGGCATGCCGCAGCTCACCGCGGTGATGGAGACGGCGGCGGCCTGCCACGCGCGCGGCGTGCCCGCGATCGCCGATGGCGGCATCCGCAACTCGGGCGACATCGCGAAGGCGATTGCGGCGGGCGCGGACTGCGTGATGATGGGCAGCCTCTTCGCGGGGACAGACGAGGCGCCGGGCGAGGTGTTCCTCTACCAGGGCCGCTCCTACAAGGCCTATCGCGGGATGGGCTCGCTGGGCGCGATGGCGCGCGGCTCGGCGGACCGGTACTTCCAGCAGGACGTGCAGGAGCAGCTCAAGCTGGTCCCGGAGGGGATCGAGGGGCGCGTCGGCTACAAGGGGCCGGTGGACAGGGTGGTGCACCAGCTCGTCGGCGGGCTGCGCGCCGCGATGGGCTACACGGGCAACGCAACGATCGCGGACATGCAGAAGAACTGCCGGTTCCGGCGCATCACCAATGCCGGGCTGCGCGAGAGCCACGTGCACGACGTCGCGATCACGCGCGAGGCGCCGAACTACAGGCAGGAGTGACCGGGTCCGCCGCGGCCTTCGCCGCGCCGGCTCCTCGTCAGGCATCGCGTGCAGGACCCGGGACGGGCGCCGGAACGCCCAGTCCCGGTGGGCTTCGATTGCCGAGCGGCAGCGTCGGGCTTGAGGCGGCTTGAGTGATCCGCCCGCATGGCCGACACTCCCTCGAAGCCGCTCAGGCGCGCCAGGTGAGGGAACGCACGCAGATGCTGGATTTCGGCCACTTCAACCTGATGAGCTACCGGACCCCCGGTACCCCCACGCAGCAGCTCATCGACAATGAGGTCGAGCAGGTGAAGCTCGCCGAACAGGCCGGCTTTTCGACCGCCTGGATTGCCGAGCACCACTTCTCGAACTACTGCGTCAGCCCCTCGCCGCTGCTCATGCTCGCCCGCCTCGCTGGGGAGACGAAGACCATCCGGCTCGGCACCGCTGTCGTCGTCGTGCCGCTCTATAACCCCGCGCGCCTGCTCGCGGAGATCGGCATGGTCGACTCCATGACCCACGGGCGCCTCGTCCTCGGCGTCGGCAGCGGTTACCAGCCCTATGAATTCGACCGCTTCGGCGAGGACCTGAAGAACTCGGTCCCCAAGGTGATCGAGTTCATGCAGATGCTCGAGCTCGCCTTCGGGCAGGAGGTTTTCTCCTTCGAAGGCGAGCAGTACCGCATGCCGGAGACGCACATCGCCTCCCGCACCGTGAACAGCCGCATCCCGGAGGTCTGGGTCGCCGGCGACAACCCGGACCTGCACCGCATGGCCGCACGCAAGGGCTACGGGGTGATGGTCACGCCGCGCCACTTCACGCCGGAACTCCTTGGCAAGGCGCGCGAGCGCTTCGCTGCCTCCTGGACGGCAGAGGGACGCGACCCGCGCACCATGCGCTTCGGTGTCTCGCGCCATGTCTGCATCACCGACAGCCGCGAGGAGGTGATGCGCTTCGTCGAGCATTCGCGCTCCCAGGTTCGCCTGTCGCAGAGCCTGCGCCGGCGCGAGGAGCTGATGGACGGCGCGATGCTGGTCGAGAAGCCCTACGAGAACGAACCGACGCTCGAGCAGATGGCCGACAACCTCCTCGTCGGCAGCCCGGAGGTGGTCGCCGAGCGGATCGTCCGGGAGGTCCGCATCGCCCAGCCCAACCACTACCTGATGAATTTCAGCCCCGGCGGCTCCGACCAAGCG
>JADGHI010000625.1 GCA_019689515.1 Acetobacteraceae bacterium
ATCACGCAACGCCGATGTCCCCTCCCCGTCCCGCCGCCGGTCGCCGCACCCTGCCTGCCGCCGCCCGCCGGCGCTCCGGGGATAAGACGGTGCCTCGCGGCGCCGAGCCGGCCCACGCGGCAGCGTCCCCGGCCTCGGCTTCGGTCAAGGCACCGCGCACGGCAGCTCCTCGCGGCACCGGCGGATCGGCCAGCGCCCGGAAGGCGACCGGCGGCGCCCGCGCCACGGCACCGGCGGCGCCCAAGGCGGCGCGCCACGGCCGGGCGGACGCGCCACGCCGCGCCCCACTGATGCCGCCAGCCCAGGCAGAGGCCTTCATCCGCGCCCTCGCCGCCGCCAACCCGTCGCCGCGGACCGAGCTCGAATACAAGGATCCCTTCACCCTGCTGGTCGCGGTGGTGCTCTCCGCCCAGACCACCGACGCGGCGGTCAACCGCGTCACCCCGGCGCTGTTCGCCGCCGCGCCCACCCCCGCGGCGATGGCCGCGCTCGGCGAGGAGGGGATCGCCCGCTACATCCGCAGCATCGGCCTCTGGCAGTCGAAGGCGCGCAACGTCGCCGCGCTCTCCCGCCTGCTGGTCGAGCACCATGGCGGCCAGGTCCCGCGCGAGCGCGAGGCGCTCGAGGCGCTGCCCGGGGTCGGGCGCAAGACCGCCAATGTCGTGCTCAACGTCGCCTTCGGCGAGAACACCATGGCGGTGGACACGCACATCTTCCGCCTCGGCAACCGCACCGGCCTGGCCCCGGGCCGGACGCCCCGCGAGGTCGAGGACCTCCTGGTCGCGCGCTGCCCGCCGGAGCTGCTGCGGGACGCGCACCACTGGCTGATCCTCCACGGCCGGCACGTCTGCAAGGCGCGGATGCCGGAGTGCTGGCGCTGCGTGGCACGGGCGTACTGCGGCTATCCCGACAAGGTGCTGGTGCCGCCGCCGGGGCGCTGAATACGGGGCCGGCAGCGGCGCCGGCGCGCGGGCCGGGTGCGCGAGCCGCCTATTGTTGATCTAACGCAATAGTTGCGCGTCCGGCGAAGATTCTCGCCCGCCGCAAGAAACCGCAACGCGGACAGGGCGTTTGCGGAGTGTCCCGAACGACGAGTCGGATAGCGCGCCCGGTCAGTCGCCGGTGTGGCCGTTGCTGCGGCCACGGCCCGGGAGGGTGCGCGCGTCCGTCCGGCCGTCAGCGGGATCGCTGCCTTGCGTCTGTTCCTGCCCTCCTTCGAATCGCCCTGCATCGGGCCAGGAGACCGTTCAGCATGTCCCGAGAGGCCCCACAGGGGCGAGCGACCCTTCCGCATGCGTCCGTCCGCCCGGGTATCGTTCCGTCCGCCGCCGCACAGCAGCCCCTGTTGCTGGTGCTGTCGCATCTGCGTTGGGACTTCGTCTTCCAGCGTCCGCAGCACCTGATGAGCCGCGCCGCGCGCGCCTACGAGGTCCTGTTCGTCGAGGAACCGATCATTGCCGCGCCCGACACCGCCGCCCCGCGGCTGGAGCTCCTGCGGCGCGAGCCCGGTATCACCGTAGCGGTGCCGCATCTGCCGCCCGGGCTCGACGCGCGGGATGCGACCGCGGCACAGCGTGGCCTGCTCGATGCGCTGCTGGCCAGGCATGGCGTCGGTCCGGCAGCGGAGGGACAGCCAGGACGGCGGCGCCCGTTCGTCGCCTGGTTCTACACGCCGATGGCGCTCGCCTTCGCCGGGCACCTCGCGCCCGATGTCACGGTCTATGACTGCATGGACGAGCTCTCCGCCTTCCGCGGCGCGCCGCCGGAGATGGTGGAGCGGGAGCGCCACCTGCTCGCCCGCGCGGACCTGGTCTTCACCGGCGGGCGCAGCCTCTACGAGGCCAAGCAGAGCCGGCATCCGCGCGTCTTCTGCTTTCCCTCCTCGATCGACGCGGCGCATTTCGCGCGCGCCCGCACCGCGCTGGAGGACCCCGCGGACCAGGCGCCGATCGGCCGCCCGCGCCTCGGCTTCTTCGGCGTGGTGGACGAGCGGATGGACGTGGACCTCGTCGCCGCGCTCGCCGAGGCGCGGCCGGACTGGCAGTTCGTGATGATCGGGCCGGTGGTGAAGATCGACCCCGCCATCCTGCCGCGCCGACCGAACATCCATTGGCTGGGGCCGAAGAAGTACGCGGAGCTGCCGGCCTACCTCGCGGGCTGGGATCTCGGCTTCATGCCCTTCGCGATGAACGAGCACACGCGCTTCATCAGCCCGACCAAGACGCCCGAATTCCTCGCCGCTGGCCTGCCCCTCGTCTCCACCCCCGTCACCGACGTGGTGCGCGACTGGGGCGATCCGGGCTTCGTCGAGATCGCCGCCGACATGCCGGCGATGATCGCGCGGGCCGAGATGCTGCTGGCGCGGCCGCGCGAGGCGTGGCTCGCGCGGGTGGACCGGCGGCTCGCCACGCAGTCCTGGGACATCACCTGGGCGGCGATGGAAGAGCTGATCGGCCAGGCGCCGCGGCTCCTCCGGCCGGTCCAGGAGGTTCCGTTGCTGCGCCCGGCGCGCGGGGCGCCACCGCCTGCCGCCGTCGCTGCGCCGCGGGGCGCTGCGGCCGCGTCGCCGGCGCGGCGTACCACCGCGCTGCGGCGGGGTGCCGACCATGCATGACTGGCTCATCGTCGGCCCCCGCATAGCCCCCCCCCTTCGCGCCCCCCCG
>JADGHI010000626.1 GCA_019689515.1 Acetobacteraceae bacterium
CCTCATGGCCAATGCCCGCCTCGCCGCGCTGCATACGGCCTTCGACCCCCGCTCGGGCCAGCTCGTCATCCGCCCGCCAGAGGGCCCTCCCCTGGTCGGCAACACCCGCACCCCCGAGGGGCGGGAGGCGATCGCCGCCTGGCTCGCCGCCTTCCTCGGCCCCGAGGCGCGAGGCACGCCGCGCTTCGTCGAGGCGCCAGGGCATGCCTTCACGGACGTCGCGGTGAAATGCGTCTCCATCATCAGCCTGGCCAGCCTGCATGCGCTGGAGGTGGCTGCCGGCGTCAGCCTTGATCCGCTGCGGTTCCGGGCCAATTTCTATTTCTCGGGCGGCACGCCCTGGGCCGAATTCGGCTGGCTCGGGCAGGAGATCCAGCTCGGCCAGGCACGGCTCAAGGTGATCAAGCGCATCGCGCGCTGCGCCGCCACCCAGGTGAACCCTGCGACGGCGGAGCGGGATGCCGACCCGCCGCGCTGGCTGCGCACCCATTTCGGCCATGCCGATCTCGGAGTCTATGCGGAAGTGCTGGAAGGCGGGCGGGTTTCGGTCGGCGACGCGCTGGAGTTGCTCAGTCCCGAATAGGGACAGGCGGGCGGGCGGCCGCCGCAACCAACTTCGCGCTCCCTTGTTCCTCCGCTGATCGCATGGCGCGTGCGACGGGCCGCACCCTTGCCGTGCGGGAGTGCCTTCAACACATCCTCGCTGCCTCCGGCGATGGGGGATCCTGGCGTGCCGGGTCCTCAACCACTTCGGCGGGCCAACGCAATCAACGACGGAACATCGAGATCGGAACGAACATCGCAATCAGACCGAAAACGAGAGAGCAGAACCATGCGCATTGCCCAGGTCGCTCCACTCGCAGAGGCCGTGCCCCCAAGGCTCTATGGCGGTACGGAACGCATCGTCTCCTATCTTACTGAGGAGCTTGTCGCCCTCGGCCACGAGGTGACGCTCTTCGCCAGCGGCGACAGCCGCACCCGTGCAAGGCTGGAAGCGGCGGTGCCCACGGCGCTCAGGCTCGGTGGCACGGTGCGCGACCCGATCGCGCCCCACGTGGCCATGCTGCGGCAGGTCATCGAGCACGCCAGGGAGTTCGATGTGATCCACTTCCACACCGACACCCTGCACCTGCCCGCATTCTTCGACCGCGGAATTCCCTTCGTCACGACGCTGCACGGCCGCCTGGACCTTCCCGAACTCGTTCCGGTCTTCGCGGCCTTCCCGCAGGCGCCCTTCGTCTCGATCTCGGACGCGCAGCGCCTGCCACTGCGGGACGTCGCGATGACCTGGGCGGCCACCGTGCATCACGGAATCCCCCCTGACCTGCTGCGCTTCTCGCCGCGCCACCAGGGCTATCTCGCCTTTCTCGGCCGCATCTCCCCGGAGAAGGGACCGGACGCCGCCATCCGCATCGCCCGCGCAGCCGGGATCCCGCTCAGGATCGCAGCCAAGGTGGACCAGGCGGACCAGGCCTATTTCGAAGCGGTGGTGAAGCCGATGCTCGACGGCCCCGGCGTCGAGTTCATCGGCGAGATCACCGAGGCGGAGAAGTCGGATTTCCTAGGCGGCGCCATGGCCTTGCTGATGCCCATCGACTGGCCCGAGCCCTTCGGCCTGGTGATGATCGAGGCCATGGCCTGCGGCACGCCGGTCCTCGCCTATCCGCGCGGCTCCGTGCCGGAGGTGGTGGACGACGGCGTCACCGGATTGCTCGTACAGGACGAGGCTGCCGCAGCGGCCGCGCTCGAGCGAATCGGCAGCCTCGACCGGGCCGCAGTGCGCCGCACCTTCGAGGCGCGCTTCACCGCCCGGCGGATGGCGGAGGACTATCTGGGCGTCTATCGCGGGCTTCTGCGCGCCGCCGAAATGGCGACCGGGAAGCGGCTGCTGGCGCCGCAGCTCCGAGTGGTCTGAGGCGGGGGCGCTGGCCGGCCATGGTTGCCCTCGACACTCCCTCGACGGGCGCGGCCACCAGCGCCCGCGCCGCACATCCCGCGGCGGCCGACGACAGGGCGTTCGAGATCGCCGCGCCCGCGGCGACGGCACTCGCCCTTTACCGTCCCCACAGCCTGAAATGCCAGAACACCTTCGTGGTGCTCGACCATTTCGGCGACGCCCAGGCGATGTTCGCGACGGCCGAGGGGCTGTTCCACGCCGACACACGCCACCTTTCGCGACTGGCGCTGCGCATCGGGGGGGAGCGGCCGCTGCTGCTCTCGTCCGCGGTGAGCGTGGACAATGCCCTGCTCACGGTGAACCTCACGAACCCCGACATCCTGACGTGCGGAGGGGAAGAGTCCCTTCCGCGCAACGCGGTCTATCTGCGGCGGGTCACGGCGCTTGGCGCCGGCGTGCTGCACACGCGGATCACCGTGCGCAATTACGGGACGACCGAGGTCTCCTGCGAGCTCGAAC
The DNA here is from genome assembly GCA_019689515.1 of Acetobacteraceae bacterium. GTDB lineage: Bacteria > Pseudomonadota > Alphaproteobacteria > Acetobacterales > Acetobacteraceae > Caldovatus. The sequence continues at coordinate 2,417 of JADGHI010000626.1, forward strand.
TGGTCTACGCCGCCGACTTCGCCGACATCTTCGAGGTGCGTGGCGCGCGACGCGAGCGGCGCGGCGAGATGCTGCCGGCCGAGGAGACGGACAACGGGAGCGGCGTCGTGCTTCGCTACCGCGGCCTCGACGGCGCGACGCGGCGCACGCGCCTCGACTTCACGCCCAAGCCGGACACCCAGGCGGTCGGCAGAGAGGCACAGTGGCGCCTGCACCTGCCGCCGGGAGCGGCACAGGTGATCGAG
>JADGHI010000026.1 GCA_019689515.1 Acetobacteraceae bacterium
CGCCGGCACTGGCGGTCGTGCGGGCGGGCCATCGCCTGGCACCTTCGGGTGGGTGGAGGGTGGCGGGCGCGCGCTTCCGGCTGGCATGCCGCCCTGGCGCACCGTCTACGGCTGGTTCCGGCGCTGGCTGGCGCGCGGCCTGTTCGCCCGCATGAGGCGTGACTTGGCCCGCCCGCGTCGCCGGGCTGCGGGGCGGGCGAAGGCCACAGCCGCGGCCGGCGATCATCGACACCCGGACCGCGACGTGCCTACCGGTGCGCGGTCCGCGCGGCTGCGACGCCGCCAGGCGGGTGGCCGGGCGCAAGCGCGTGGCGCTGGTCGACGCCGATGGCAACCGGCTGGCCGTTGCGGTCGTCCCCGCCTGCGCGCAGGAGCGCGACGCGCTGTCGGCACCCGATGCCGGTAAGGTGGCATGGCCCAGCCTGCGCGCGGCGATCCTCGACGGCGCCTTCGCCGCGGAGCGCTGCCGCGCGTGGTCCACCCGGCATGGCATGCGCCACGAAGTCGTCGCCCGCCCGCCCGCCGGACCAGAAGGGCTTCGCCGTGCTGCCGCGGCGGTGGATCGTGGCGCGCAGCTTCGGCTGGCTCACACACTGGGGAGGCGTGCTGCGCGACCGTGCGGGGCGCCTCGACGGCGCCGCCGCCCGCATCGCCTGCACCGCCCTCCTCGCCACCGCAGAAGCCCTGATCAATCCAGGCTGATCCCGCTCAAACAGGCTCTGAGAACCTCTTGCTTTGTCGGAAGCGTGAGGTGACGCCTCCCAGGCGGACGAGGCGCTGGACGTTGTAGGCGACGCCCCGGCGCGGGGCTTGCGTGCGCTGCGTCTCGTCCAGCCTGGCGGTGAGCGCCTCGCCGCAGCGGCGCTTCACCACGGCCATGACGGCCTCGACCTTCCACCTCTGGCGGTAGGCGGCGCGGTCGGCCGCCACGCCCGGCGCGCCGAGCCGCCGGACCGTCCGAGGCATGCCTCGGACCCCGCCGCAAGGGCGGAGACGCGACCACGCGCGCCGAGCGGCGCTTCTTCGCCTGGATCAGGCTGTCCGCGCCCAGATCCTCGCAGCTGCGAAGGTGGTTGGCCTCGCTGTCGTACCCAGCGTCGGCGACGGTCCGAGGCAATGCCTCGAACGGTCGAAGGGCACGCGGGCGGCGGCCGCGCTCGCCAGCGGCGGCAGGTCCGAGAAGTCGCCGCACGGCCCCGGCCCGACCTGCTGTGCCAGCAGGACCTGCGGTGCAACCCACATGGCGCAGGCCCACTCCAACCAGCCGCCCTGGCCGCACCCGTGCTTGGCGCGCCAATCGAAGTAGCGCGGGGCTAGGAAGAGGCCGGTGAAATCTAGCGCGACCTGGGTCGCGCGTCCGGCCCCTTCTCGGGCTCGGCGGACGGTCTCGCCGATGGCCGCATCCGGCAGGCCGGGGCCGACGTGGCGCCGGGCGAACCGCCAGAGCGCGGAGTGGTCCGGGACCACGCGCAGGCCGAACACGCAGCGGGGCTGGCTGGAAAGTCGCAGGAGGTCATCCAGGCCCTGGTGGGCCAAGCGCCGCCGGCCGCTCGCGCCGCAGGGGCGCGGCGAACAAGGAGGCGGTCGCGTAGGCGGGACGGGCGAAGCGGCTCGGTGCGGGCGCCACGCGGCGCCACACCGCCGCAAGCTGGGCGAAACGGAGCAGCTCATCGTCCATGAGCCCCGACTCGTGGGGCCCGCACGCTCACCCCGCCCAGCAGGCTTCCGACAGAGCAACTCCGCCTCGCGTGCTTTCCCGCCCTGGACTCGACCATGCCGAACCGCTTCCGATCCGAAGTGCTAAACGGCTCCAGAATCCCTCCGACGACATCGGCTTCGGTGTCCAGGACGCACTTCGGTGGTTTGCAGGCGTCGCGGTCGATGATTCGGATGGTGCTGGACTCAGTGCCAAGCGCGGGCTTCAGGAAGAAACGGCGAGCCTCGAATGGCGCGAGGTGGACTTGGCCGCGGGTACTGATGCCTTCGCGCGGACCAAGACGCGCCCCCACGGGTGGTCGAGATCTCACCACGCACCGTGGCGATGCTGCGCGCCCTACCGCGCCGCCCTCGACTCTCCCATGTGTTCCGGCACCCGGGCGGCAAGAACGGCCCCGACAGGTTTTGGAACATCTCCTTGAACTTCCGCGAGCCGGTCACACGCGGGCTACGACAGAACCGGATAATACCATCCGGAAATATCACTTAGCGGCATGGATGCGCGCCGCTAGGCTGTCCGCCAACGAGGCCGCGGCCGCCGAGATGGCGGGCCGACGGATGGGCCACGGTCGGGAGGAATGCGTGCAAGGCGATCCGATCACACGGCGTCGGCTGGCCGGCGCCATCGCGATGGCCACGGCGGCGATGGCACCGCGTGGCAGCACCGCCGCGGGCGGCGCACAGTCAGGCGAGGCGCCCTTCCCGACGCGTCCGGTCCGGCTCCTCGTCGCCTTCGTCGCAGGTTCCGCGACCGACACCATGACCCGCCTGCTGGAGCCGCGCCTGGCGCGGGACCTCGGCCAGCCGGTCGTGGTCGAGAACCGCGGCGGCGCGGGCGGCGTGGTGGGGAGCGAGGCCATCCTGCGCGCGCCGCCGGACGGCCACGCGCTGCTGATGGCCGCAGCCTCCTCCCACGGCATCGCGCCCGCGATCATGCCGAACCTCCCCTACGATCCGGTGCGCGACTTCACGCCGATCGGCCGCGCCTGCACCTCGACCAACTTCATCCTCGTCCACCCCTCGGTGCCGGCGCGGACGCTGCCTGAACTCATCGAGTACTCGAAGCGGGTGCCGGGCGGGCTGAGCTTCGCCGCCGGCAGCCGCGGCAGCTCGAACGGCCTCGCGGGCGAGATGCTGAAGCTGCGCACCGGCGCAAACCTGACCCACATCCCCTACAGCAACATCAGCCAGGGCGTGACCGATGTGATCGCCGGCCACATCCCGGTGCTGATCTATACGGTCGCGGTGCTGCCGCACGCGCGGGCGGGCCGCCTCCGCGCCCTCGCGGTGACTTCGGAGCGGCGCCAGCCGCAGGCGCCGGACGTCCCGACGGTACGGGAGCAGGGCGCGGACGTGGTCGCCGATTCCTGGTTCGGGATGTTCGGCCCGGCGGGCCTGCCGGACCGGATCCGCGACCGGCTATTCGGCGCGATGCGCGATGCGCTGCTCGACCCCGAGATCCGCCCGCGCCTGGTCACCACCGGGCTCGAGCCAGCGCCGCTGCCGCCCGAGGAGTTCCGCGCCTTCATCGCCGCCGAGATCGCGAAGTGGTCCGAGGTCGTGCGCGCCTCGGGCGTGACGATGCACAACTAGGCGTCCGCGGGGCGCGAGGAGGGATGGAATGAGGCTCGGCACTTTCGCCGTCGCGACGCCGCTCGGCGCCATGCGGCGCGTTGGCGTGGACACACCAGCCGGCGTGGTGGACGCGACCGCGGCGCGGATCGCGCTGCTCGAACGGACTCTGCCCCGCGAGGCGGCGGAGCGCGTCGGCGCGGCGCAGGTGCCGCCCGACATGCTCGCGATCATCGGCACCGGCGCGCCGGCGATGGAGTGGGTGCGCGAGGCAGTCGAAGCCGTCCTCGCGCGCGGCCAGGCGGCGACAGGCAGCGGGCAGGCCGTGCTCTATCGGCCGGAGGACATCACGCTGCTCGCGCCCGTGCCGCGGCCGCCCGGCATCGCCAATTTCAGCTGCTGGCCGGCGCACGGTGCGGCCGGGGCGGCGCGGGGTTCGCCGCTGCGTCCGGCCGAGGAGGGCAGCGGCATCCTGCCCTACTGGAAGGGCAATCCGGATTCGGTCGTCGGCCCGGGCACCGTGCTGGAGCCGCCGCCCTACGAGGCCGAGCTCGACGTCGAGTGCGAGCTGGTCTGCATCGTCGGCACCGGTGGGCGCGACCTCGACCGCGCGGCGGCAGCGCGCGCCATTGCCGGCTACACCATCGTCAACGACGTCAGCGCCCGCGCCCGGCAATGGGTGGAGATGAAGACCGGCCGCGGACCGGCCAAGGGCAAGGACTTCGACGGCGGCAACGTGATGGGCCCGTGGCTGGTCACGCCCGACGAGGTGGGCGACGTGCGCGCGCTGCGCCTGTCGCTGCACGTCAACGGCGAGGAGCTGTCCTCCGCCGAGACCGCCGGAATGACCTGGGACTTCGAGGAGATGCTGAGCTACCTCTCGCAGGGGCAGACGATCCGGCCCGGCCACGTGATCAGCGCCGGCTGCTACCACGGGGGCTGCGGCAAGGACCTCGACCGGACCTTCAAGCCCGGCGACGTGGTGGAACTGCGCATCTCGCGCATCGGTGCGCTGGTGAACCGGATCGGGGACGGCGGCTGATGATCGCAGTCGGCGACCGTCGCCTTTCGGGCACACTCAACCTCGCCGACGTGCGCGAGGCGGCCCGCCGGCGTCTCCCCAGGGGCATCTTCGAGTTCATCGACCGCGGCGCCGAGGATGACGACGCGCTCGCCAACAACCGCGAAGCGTTCCGCCGCATTCGGTTGCGCCCGCGTGTGCTGGTGGACGTCTCGGGCCGCTCCGCCGCGACGACACTGTTCGGCCGGCCCCAGGCCATGCCGCTGGCGATCGCTCCGACCGGCGCCGCCGGGCTCGTCTGGTTCGAGGGGGAGCTCGAACTCGCCCGCGCGGCGGCGGCGGCGGAGGTGCCGTTCACACTGGCCACGCGGTCGCTGGCCTCGATCGAGTCGGTGGCCGAGGCGGCGGCGGGCGGCACCCTCTGGTTCCAGCTCTACGTCTGGGCCGAGTGCGCCCTTTCCTACGCCCTCGTCGAGCGTGCGGAGCGAGCCGGCTTCCACGCTCTCGTCGTGACCGTGGACGTGCCGGTGACGCCGAACCGCGAATACAACCGGCGCAATGGCTTCTCGCTGCCCTTCATGCCATCGGGGCGCGCGCTGCTCGACATGGCACGGCACCCACGCTGGCTGGTCGGAACGATGGGGCGCTACCTCGCCACGACCGGGATGCCGCGCTACGAGAACCAGCCAGGCCAGCGTCGGCAACGCATCACGCAGGGCGAGCCGGCGGTGCGCTCGATGCGCAGCGACGATCTGACCTGGGACGACATCCGGGAGCTGCGGCGGCGCTGGCCGCGGACGCTGATCGTCAAGGGCCTGCTGCGCGCCGAGGACGCCCTGCGTGCGGTGGAGTGCGGCGCCGACGCTGTGGTCGTCTCCAACCACGGCGGGCGGTGCCTCGACAGCGCGGTGGCGCCGATCGACGCGCTGCCGGAGATCGCCGACGCGGTCGGGCACCGCGCCGTGGTGCTGATGGACGGCGGCGTCCGGCGCGGCGGCGACATCGTCAAGGCGCTGGCGCTCGGTGCGTCGGCGGTGCTCGCGGGTCGGCCGACGCTCTACGGCACCGCGATCGGCGGGCGCGCGGGCGCGGCCCATGTCCTCGACCTGCTGCGGGCCGAGATGCTCACCGTGATGGCCCAGCTCGGCTGCCGATCCATCGCGGACATCGGGCCGGACCTCGTCCATCCCGGCACGGCGCCGGGCCGGCGCACCATGACCTCCGCCGCCGCCAATCCGGCGCTCGCGTCGGCGTGACGGCCAAACGGACGGACACGAGAGAGGAGCCTCCTGCGATGCTCAACATCCAGCCGACCGGCGAGATTCTCGGCGCCACCATCACCGGCGTCGACCTCTCGCGCCCACTCTCGGAGGGCGAATTCGCCGCGATCCTGTGTGCGTTGGGTGAGCATGCGGTGCTACGCTTCCCGAACCAGCCGATTGACGCAGCGGCGCTGCGCGACTTCTCGCGCCGCTTCGGCGAGCTTCAGAAGGCGAGCTCGCTCGGCGCGTCGGAGCCGGGCATCCCCGAAGTCTCGATCCTCTCGAACATCGTCGAGAACGGCCGCCGGATCGGCATCCCGGACGCGGGCCAGGACTGGCATACGGACATGACGTACAACCGCGTGCCCGGCTTCGTGAACGTCCTCGTCGCACACAAGGTCCCGGTTCGGGACGGGAAGGTGCTCGGCGCGACCGAATTCCGCGACACGCGCGCCGCCTGGGACGACCTGCCCGCAGAGGTCAAGGCGCGCCTCGAGAGCGCCACGGCGACGCACGATCTCAACAAGTACTGGGAGCACATGCGCCGCAACAAGGGCAGCCCGCGCCCACCGCTGACCGAGGAGCAGCGCCGCGCCAGGCCGCCCGTGCAGCACCCGGTCGCTCTGACCCACCCGATCAGTGGGCGGAAGGTCCTCTACGTGAACCCGGGCTTCACCGACTTCATCGACGGCTGGCCGCGCGCTGAGAGCGACGCGATGCTCGCCCGCCTGTTCGAGCACGTGCTGCAAGAGAAATACCGCTACGTGTTCCGCTGGACCGTGGGTGACGTTCTGCTGTGGGACCACCTTTCCACCTGGCACTACGCCGTGCCCGACTACGGCCCGGACGAGCACCGGCTGATGAAGCGCTGCCAGGTCATGGCCGATCGGGTTTTCGACGCCGAGTGGCTCCGCGCCGCGCTCGCTGCGCGATCGGCGGCCGCCTAGCGGCAGGGGTCAACGAGCGGACATCGATCGGATCGGGGAGGAAATGGACGAAATGGATAGCGGACAACACATGACGCGCCGGCGTTTGGCGGGACTGGTCGTGGGTGCTGCCGCATCGGCCGCGGGGGCGGCGCGCGCGCAGCCGGCGGTGTCCGGCCCCGCCTACCCCACGCGCCCGATCCGCCTCATCGTCCCGTTCGGCTCGGGGTCGGCGACGGACATCATGACGCGGCTGCTCGGGCCGCACATGTCGCAGGCGCTCGGCCAGCCCCTGGTGATCGAGAACCGACCCGGCGCAGCCGGGGTGCTGGGCAGCGAGGCGGTGCAGCGTGCGGCGCCCGACGGGCACACCCTGCTGATGGCCGCGGTGTCGTCCCACGCCATCGCGCCGGCGCTGCGGCGCGAGATACCCTACGACGTGATGCGCGACTTCATGCCGATCGGCCTCTCGGCGCGCTCGACCAACTTCATCGTGGTGCATCCCTCGGTGCCGGCGCGGACCCTGCCCGAGCTCGTCGAGCACTCCAAGCGCGTCAGCGGCGGGGTCGGCTACGCCTCCGGCGGCATCGGCGGTTCGAACCACCTGGCGGGGGAGCTGCTGCGGCTGCGCACGGGCGGCAACTTCGTCCACGTCCCCTACAGCAATCAGGGCCAGGCGGTGAACGACGTCGTCGCCGGCCACGTCCCGATGCTGATCTACACGGTCGCGGTGCTGCCGCATGTCCGCGAGGGCCGGCTGCGGGCGTTGGCGGTGACGTCGGAGGGGCGGCAGCGGCAGGCCCCGGACGTTCCCACCGCAGTCGAGCAGGGCGCGGCGGACGTGGTCGCGAACTCCTGGTTCGGCATGTTCGGTCCGGCCGGTCTGCCAGAAGGGGTGCGCGACAGCGTCTTCGAGGCCCTCCGGAATGCGCTGCAGGACCCGGAGATCAGCGCGAAGCTCATCGACACCGGCCTCGAGCCCTCGCCGCTGCCGCCGGCCGAGTTCCGCCGCTTCATAGCCTCCGAGATCGCGAAATGGACCGAGGTCGGCCGGGCGGCCGGCATCGCCCTGTGAGCTGAGGGAATGCCGGATCGCGGGTCGCCGGCCATGCCGGTGGGACGCATGTGCAATGCTCGGAGGCCGCTCTGACGCCGGCCTCGGGCGTCACTCGAGCCGCTGATTCCACGCGCCTGGTGCGTACCGCCGCGCGGCTTTGCGGCGGACACTGCGGACAAGGCGCCCGCTACGGTCGGCCCACCCCACCGAGCCCGGCGCGGCGGAGGGGCGCGCACTAGTCCACGCGCACCCCCGTCTGCTGTAGCACCTGCCGCCACTTGGCGACGTCGGCCGCGATGAAGGCGGCGAACTGCGCCGGCGACTCGCTCCACGCGACGTCGGCCCCGAGCGTGCGCCAGCGCGCCGCGGTCTCCGGCCGGCGCAGCACTCCCGCGAACGCGTCGTGCAGGCGCGCCACCACCGGCGCCGGCGTCCCCGCCGGCGCGAGCACGGCGTACCAGGCCGAGACCTCGAAGCCCGGCAGCCCTCCCGCCTCCGCCATGGTCGGCAGGCCCGGCGCCGTCGTCGAGCGCGCCGCGCTGGTCACGGCCAGCAGGCGGATGCGCCCGGCCTCGGCGTGGGGCAGCGCCACGGGCGGGCCCGGGAAGGCGAACTGGATGCGGCCCGCCACGAGGTCCACCACCGCCTCGGCGATCCCCCGGTAGGGCACGTGCACGGTCCGCACGCCCGCCATCACGTCGAGCATCGCCCCGGCGAGGTGCGGCGTCGAGCCGATCCCATTCGAGCCGTAGGTGAGCGCGCCCGGGTTCGCCCGCGCGTGCGCGATGAACTCGCCGACCGTCGCCGCCGGCACCGAGGGATGCACGGCGAGCACCAGCGGAAAGGTGCCGATCAGCGTGATCGGCGCGAAGTCGCGGACCGGGTCGTAGCCCACCCGCGCGAACAGGCTGGGGTTGATGGTCAGCGGCGCCAGGCCGAGCAGCAGCGTGTACCCGTCCGGTTCGGCGCGAGCGCCGTGCTCGAAGCCGATGTTCGAGTTGGCGCCAGGCCGGTTCTCGACGACGATCGGCTGGCCGAGCTCAGGGGAGACCCGCTCGACGAGCGCACGTGTGAGGATGTCGCCGGGCCCGCCGGGCGAGAGCGGCACCACGAGGCGGATCGGCCGGTTGGGGTACGACCCGGCGCCGGCGGTCGGCGCCGGCTGCGCCGTGGCGCCCCCCATGGCGCCGGAGCCCAGGAGCGCGGCCAGGCCCGCCGCACCGAGGGCGCGGCGGGTGGTCCCTCCGACGGAATCGTTCATGCGTCTCCTCCTCCTCGCTATTGGCGGAGGGGCGGCGGCGCAGCCGCACCGCCCCCTCCGCGTCGGACCGGATGGGCGCGCCGACCGCGCCAGTCGACTGCGTATGGGGGGTCAGGTAGGGAACCATGCCCCACAAAATCCCCCACGGATGGGCCGGAATCCGCGCGATACGCGCCGTCGAACGTGTCCTGCCGGTGCTCGAATGCTTCGCGCGCGACGCGCCGAGTCTGCCGCTCCACGCGGGGCCGAGCGGACCGGGCTGCCCCGGCCGGCCGCGATCCGCCTGCTCGCCGCCCTGACCGAGCTCGGCTGGCTCGTGCGCCAGGCCGGCAGCGAGTGCTGCCTGTCCATGAAGGCCGTTGACCTCACCGGACGGCTGAAGGCATGCGCGCTCGCCGCGCGGACGGGCGAGACGATCGCACTCAACCGCATCGATGGGCTGGGACGGATCTGCATCGAATCCGCCGACTCCGCGTCCGACCTCTCCAGCGTGATGCGCGTCGGCGATCGCGTGCCGCTGACGCTCGGGGCGAGCTTACGGGCGCTGATGACCTGCGCCGCGACGGAGGTGGTGGAGGCCGCCGTCGCGCAGGTGCCGCAGGGCCGACGCCGCACGCACCGCGCCGCGCTGGCGCGGATCCGCGTGGACGGCTTCGCGCTCTCGCGCGGCGAAATGACGTCCGGCAACGTCGCGCCGGCGGTGCCCATCTTCGACCCGGACGGCGCGGTGTGGCGCTCGCTCAGCCTGATCGGCCCGGAAGTCCGCTTCGACCCGCAGGAACGCGCGCTCGTCGCGCTGCTGCGCCGCGCCGGCACCCTCGTCACGCGCCGGGACGGTGGCGCGTGGCACTTCGGCAGAGCGGCGGCCGGAGGGCGGTGACGGTCCCGGCGGCGCGCGCGCCGGACCGTCACGGTGCCGCTACCCCCTCCGCCCGCATCTGCGCGAAGATCCGCGCCCGGCGCTCGAGCCACCAGCCGTGCTGCACGGGCCAGGAGCCGAACGCCTCGCGCCCCGTCAGCTCGGCCTCGGCGCGCAGCGGCCACTGCGGGTCGGCGAGCGCCTCGCGTCCGATCGCGATGAGGTCGGCGCGATCCTCGCGCAGGATCGCCTCCGCCTGGTGCGGGTCCACGATCAGCCCGACCGCCATCGTCATCAGGCCGGTCTCGCGCCGGACCCGCTCGGCGAAGGGGACCTGAAACCCGAAGCTGCGCTTCAGCCGCACGTTGGCGGTCGAGGAGTCGAAGAGCGAGCCGGAGGAGCAGTCGATCACGTCGACGCCGCGCTCGCCGAGGGCGCGGGCGAAGGCGACTGTCTCCTCGATGGTCCAGCCGCCCTCGTCCACCGCGGAGACGCGGTAGAACAGCGGCCGGTCCTTGGGCCAGACAGCACGGACGGTTTCGGCGACCTCAAGCGGCAGGCGCGCGCGGCCGGCGAAGTCGCCGCCGTAGGCATCGGTACGGGTGTTGCTCAGCGGCGAGAGGAAGCTGTGCAGCAGGTAGCCGTGCGCGCCGTGGACCTCCACCGCCTCGAACCCTGCCTCGAGCGCGCGCAGCGCGGCGGTCCGCCAGGCTTCCTTCACGGTGGCGATGTCGGCGGCGGACATCTCGACCGGGATCGGCCTGCCCGGCGCGGCGGGGATCGGACTCGCGCCGATCGGCGGCCAGGGCGGTTCGCCGCGGGCGCGGTCGGCCTCGCCGAGCGGCCCGTGGCCCTCCCAGGGGCGCTGCGTGCCGGCCTTGCGCCCGGCGTGGGCGAGCTGGACGGCCGGCACCGCGCCGTGCGCGCGGACGAAGGCGGCGATGCGGCGCAGCGCCGCGATCTGCCCGTCGTGCCAGAGCCCGAGATCGCCGTGGGTGATGCGGCCGCGCTCCTCGACGGCGATCGCCTCGGTGAAGACGATGCCGGCACCGCCGAGCGCGAGGCGGCCGAGGTGGACGAGGTGCCAGTCGGTCGGCAGCCCGTCACGGCCGGAGTACTGCAGCATCGGCGCGATCGCGATGCGGTTGCGGGCCGTCAGCCCTCGGAGCGCAATTGGGGTGAGCAGCCGCGGCTGCGGGGCTGGTTGGGGTTCGTCCATCCGCATCTCATCCCGCGAAGTCACTTTCGGAAGTGTGCACCGGCCTGGCGCGCCGTCAAACCGGGCTCCGAGCCTCGCGGCTGCCCAGGATCCAATGCACGCGTCGGCCGGATTGTGGTGCCACGGCGCGCCATACCACGGCGGGCCGTGCCGCAGCGGGCCGTGCTTTGGGCCCGGGCGCGTCACTGCTGCGGCCGACGCAGGGGAGCCGCGGGGCCGAAGGCGGCGGTGCATGCCGGGCGTGTCGCCGGTTGGCGTCAGTGGCGAATGCAGACCCACAGTCCCGGATGAGATTGCCGCGCGCCCGCACCCTGCGCGGCGCTGCAACGGCAATCGAAGGGAGAAGCGTCGCGACGGGGGCGGTCGTTCCATCGCGGTCGAACGGCGTGGTCTCATTGGTGATCCGACAACCCGCACGGGCGGAGGGGGCGACGCCGCAGCGTCGCCGGATCGGCGCCGCTCGTCGCTTCGCGAGGAGCGACGGATCGACCGCGCCCGCACGGCGGTCCGCGCGAGGCATCGGCCCCACCGCGGTCAATCCGGCCGGATCCCCGCCTCGCGCACCAGCCGGCCCCACTTCGCCATCTGCGCCTCGAAGAACGCGCCCAGCTCCTCTGGCGTGTTCGGCCGCGTCTGCACGCTCGCCGCGGCGAGGCGCTCCCGCACCCGCGCGTCGCGGATCGCCTCGTTGAGCGCGCGGTTGAGCGCGCGCACCACGCCGTCGGGCATGCCGGCGGGCGCGAAGACGGCGTTCCATTCGTACACCTCGAAGCCGGGCAGCGTGTCCGCCACCGCCGGGAGCTCGGGCATCGCCGCGAGCCGGCCGAGTCCGGTGTGGGCGATGGCCCGCACCAGGCCGGACCGGACCTGCGCGCTGGCGGTCGCGGCGTTGTTGAAGCTGAACTTCACGTCGCCCGCGATCACCGCCGTGAGCGAGGCCGCCCCGCCGCGGTAGGGGATGTGGTTCAGCCTCGCGCCGGTCATCTGGGCGAGCATCACGAGCGCCAGGTGCTGGACCGTGCCGTTGCCGCCCGAGGCCCAGTCGAGCCCGCCCGGCGTGGCCTTCGCCAGCGCCACGACCTCGGCCACGGTCCGCTGCGGCATGGCGAGGTTGGCGCAGAGGAGGTTGGGCAGCACGCCGGCGAGGAAGACGGGCCGCAGGTCCCGCACCGTGTCGAACGGGAGCCGCCCCTCGAACAGCGCCGGGTTGACCGAGAGCGCGGTGGCGTCGTGCAGGACGGTGTAGCCGTCCGCCGGCGCCTTCGCCACGGCGTTGGCGCCGATGATGCCGACGCCGCCGCCGCGGTTCTCGATGACGAAGTTCTGCCCGAGCAACTCGGAGACGCGGCCGAAGAGGGCGCGCGCGATGACGTCGGCGCCGCCGCCGGGCGCGTAGGGCACGACCACGCGCACCGGGCGCTGCGGCCACGGGTCCCCGGATTGCGCGCGCGTGCCGGCCGGGGCCAGGGCGGGCGCGGCGACGATGCCGGCGCCGAGGGCGCGACGCGTCAAGGACACCATGCGTGCCGTTCCTCCCTTGGGCGATGCCGCACCGCCTGTCACGGCGCGTGGGCGAACGATACACGGAGCAGGAGGAGGAGGCTGGGCAACCGGCCCGACAAGCGCCCACCGGCGCTCGGCCCGGGACCCGCACGGCCCCACCCCTCGTGTCGGCGTTCGCGGGCACGCCGGCCCCGGCCGCCCAATGGGTCCGTCCCAGCCTCGGAACGCGGCGTGTGCATGTGGACTGCCTTCGTGCTCTACAACGTGCACGACAACGTGCACGAGCATCACGCCGACAACAGGAGTGCGGTTGTGCTGCCGGGCACGCCGGCCTACGTTTTCGACACACAACTCGTGCTGCCTCGCTCAGCGGAAGAGGGATGCCATCGATGCCGTGGCTGCATCGGAACGGCGCCGAGATCTACTTCGAGGAGCACGGCGCTGGGTTCCCGGTCCTCCTGTTCGCCCCGGGCTTCCTCCGCTCGCGCATCGAGCGCTGGGCCGGTAACCCGGAGCGGCCGGAGGTCCCGCCGGCCGCAGCCAACCCGATCACCGAGCTGGCGTCGTCGTTCCGCCTGATCTCGATGGACCAGCGCAACGCAGGCCGCTCGCGGGCGCCGATCGGCGTCGCCGACGGCTGGGCGACCTACACCGCGGACCACCTCGCCCTCCTCAACCACCTCGGCGTCGAGCGCTGCCACGCGATGGGCGCCTGCATCGGCGTGTCCTTCTGCCTGGCGCTCTGCGAGGCGGCGCCCGAACGGGTGGCGGCGATGGTCCTGCAGAACCCGATCGGGCTCGCGGGCGGCAACGGCCCGGTGCTGCGCGCGCTGTTCGACACTTGGGCCAGGGAGGTCACCAGGTGGCCGGACGTGGACCCCGCGCGCGTCGAGGCACTCTGGTCGCGTATGTTTGGCGGCGACTTCATGTTCAGCGTCACCCGCGACTTCGTCGCCCGCTGCGCGCACCCGATGCTGATCATGCCGGGCGACGACCGCGAGCACCCGGCAGAGGTCTCGGCCGAACTGGCGCGCCTCGCCCCGCACGCCGAGGTCGTGGCGCCCTGGAAGGGGCCAGCCCACCATGGACCGGCCATGGAGGCTGTGCGGGCCTTTCTCGTGCGCCACACGCCGCCGGTCTACCGGTAACACGGGGATAGGAAGGGGGCGCCGCCGAGGTGCGTCGGGGACGACAGGAATGGAGGAGCCAAGAATGAGGCGACGTCGCGTCCTGCGCTTGTCTTTCGCGGCCGCCTCTGTGGCCGCCGGGTCCGTGGCAGGCGGCGGTGCCGCGCAGGCGCAGGCCTTCCCGTCGCAGCCGGTGCGGGTCGTGGTGGGCTTTCCCCCGGGCGGCGCGACCGACGTCATCGCGCGCATCGTTGCCGAGGGCATGGCGGAACGCCTGCCCGGCAACCGCGGCGTGGTGGTCGAGAACCGCAGCGGCGCCAGCGGCATCGTCGCCGGCGAGGCGGTCGCCAAGGCGCCGCCAGACGGCCACACTTTGATGGTCGTGTCCAGCGCGCACGCGACGCTGCGCGAGCTTTACGCGAACGTGCCCTTCGATCCGGTCGAGGACTTCGCGCCGATCGCACTCTTGGCGAGTACCCCCTACGTCGCGGTCGTGCATCCCGGCGTCCCTGCGAACTCCATGCAGGAGCTGATCGCGCTCGCCAAGCGGCGGCCGGGCGAACTGAGCTACGCCGCCGGGGGGCTCGGCACCGCGCAGCACCTGGCCGGCGAGATGTTCAAGCGGGTCGCGGGCGTCGACATCCTGCACGTCTCCTACCGCGGCAGCGGCGCGGTGCGCGCTGACCTGTTGGCCGGCCGGGTGCAGCTCATGTTCGACAACATCGCGGTGATGGCGCCCTACGTGCGGCGGGGCGAGCTGCGCGGGCTCGCGGTGACGGGCCGGTCGCGCAACCCCCTCGCTCCCGAGCTTCCGACGCTGCGCGAGCTCGGCCTCGGCGGGGCGGAGATCGAGGGGTGGTTCGCCCTGCTCGCGCCGGCGGGCACGCCCCCGGAGGTCGTCGCAGCGCTGAACGGCGCGGTCAACGCGACGCTCGCGACCGATGCCGTTCGGCAGCGCCTGCTCGCGCTCGGCGCCGAGCCGCTCGGGGGCGAGCCGGAGCGCGTGACGGCACTGGTGCGCGCGGAGCGCGAGAAGTGGGGGCGCGTGATCCGCGAGGCCGGCATCCGGCCCGAGTGATGGCCGGCTGCACTGTCGTTCGCGCGTGTTTGTGCCGGCCCCGTGCGGCTGACCCCATTTTGCGCGTCGGAGTGCGAGCCCGGCTCAGGCAAGGCGGACGTCGCCCCGGAGGAATGCCGGCGCACCAGGAATGAAACACGGCCGCAGGCCCCCGGAGCTGGCCCCAACGCGGTGGAGTTGCACCGCGAGACCCAAGGGAGGAAGCGATGGAAGGGACGTGCAGGACGACGGTCGGGCGGCGCGGGCTGCTCGTGGGAGCGGCCGGGGCGGCCGCCGTGGGCGCCGGAACTCGGTGGGCAGCGGCGCAGGGCGCCACCGGCGGCGGCTGGCCAGCGCGGCCGGTGCGCGTCGTCGTCTCCTCCTCGCCAGGCGGCGGGATGGACGTCGTCAGCCGCCTGCTCTTCGCCAAGGTGTCGGAGGCGCTTGGAGAGCAGTTCGTCATCGAGAACCGCGGCGGCGGGGGCGGCACCATCGGCGCCGGCATCGTCGCGCGGGCGCCGGCCGACGGCTACACGGTGCTCTACGACTCGACCCAGTTCTCGGTGAATCCGGCGCTGCGCGAGGGGCAGCTCCCCTACGACACGCTGCGCGACTTCGAGCCGGTGTTCCTGTCCGCGGTCTCGGCGAACCTGCTCGTGGTCCACCCGTCGGTGCCGGCGCGCAGCGTGGCCGAGGTGATCGCCATCGTCCGGGCGGCGCCGGGGGGCCTCGATTGGGCATCCTCCGGCCCAGGCACGCTGCAGCACCTCCTGCTCGAGATGTTCGCGCGCATGGCGCAGGTGCGGCTGAACCACATCCCCTACCGCGGCGGCGGCCCGGCGCTCACCGACGTGGTCGGCGGCCGGGTGAAGTTCTACTTCGGCAACGCCGCCCCACGACCGCGCACGTCCGCAGCGGCGCGGTCCGGGCGATCGCCCACAGCGGGCGGGGCCGGCTCGAGGCGCTGCCCGACCTGCCGCCGGTGTCCGACACCCTGCCCGGCTTCGAGGGCTACGACTGGAACGGCGTCCTGGTGCCCGCGGGGACGCCGCGCGAGATCATCGAGCGCCTCAATGCCGCGCTCAATGCCGCGGCGCGCCTGCCCGACGTGGCCGAGCGGTTGGCCGCGCTGAACCTGCAGATGCGCGAGAACCGCCCCGAGGAGTTCCGCGCGTACCTGCACGGCGAGATCGAGCGGTGGGGGCGGCTCGTCCGCGAGGCCGGCATCCGCGCCGACTGAGCCGTCACGCGCAACGGCCTGCCGACTGCTCAGGCGGCCCGTGCGCAGAATCGAAAACGGGCTCCCCCGCCCCTGGGCAAGCTGCTGAGCACCGCGACCGCAGCCCAGCCCGATCTCGAAGCGCGCTCCCCTGGCCCGCCGCGAGACGAGCCGGAGCGCGGGGCAGCCTCGACGATGCTGACGGTCAACGCGGGCGCTGGCCGGGAAGGCGCCGCGCCGCGCCTGACGGAGATGGGATTCGACCTCGTGCCGCAGCTGGCGCCGGAGGGGATGGCGGCGTTCCACCGCACCGAGCACGAGGGGTGGAGCACGCTCCTGCGCGCGGCGCGCATCCGCTACGGGTGAGCGGGACCCGTGGCACGCCCGGCCCGGGCGCCACGCCGCCGCGCCGGTCCCGCAGGAGCGAGCTTCGCCACCACCGCGGCGTCAGGGTCGGCGTCTGGCGCGGCCCTCGGCCCCGCCCGCGTCGAGCATGGCGTGCGTCATCGCGGCGGCGATGTCATCCACGGCGGCGTCCAGCCCCGCGGCGGGCGCCGACGGTTCCCGGAGAAAGTTTCACCCGGCCTGGAGCCCCGCTGGATGACCGACGGCGAATTTGCGTCGCCTATGGCCACCTATGAGCTTCACGGGGCACTCCCGGGTGGCGCCTTTGGTGCAGGGCGGGGGCGGATGCCGGGGCTTGGGACGCCGCCCTCCGC
>JADGHI010000627.1 GCA_019689515.1 Acetobacteraceae bacterium
CCCCTGCCCCGCCGCCGCCCCCGGAATCGCTCGGCGGCGGTCGGTCCGGGCGCGATTTCCGGCTCGATTTTCGGCGCGCCAGACCTTATGTGCAGTGCACACCTCCGCCGCTCTCCGTCGGTTTGCCCAGGCCTGCCCCGCGCGGGCCCGCTCTGCGTCGGGGCCGGCCGGCCCGCAATTCCGGAACCAAGTGCCCCCTCATGGACCTCCGCAACGTCGCCATCATCGCGCATGTCGATCACGGCAAGACCACGCTGGTGGACAACCTGCTGAAGCAGGCCGGCGCCTTCCGCGCCAACCAGCAGGTCGCCGAGCGCGCCCTCGACCGCAACGACCTGGAGCGCGAGCGGGGCATCACCATCCTCGCCAAGTGCACCGCGGTCGAGTGGAACGGCACCAAGATCAACATCGTGGACACGCCGGGCCACGCTGACTTCGGCGGGGAGGTCGAGCGCATCCTCTCCATGGTGGACGGCGCCATCGTGCTGGTGGACGCGGCGGAGGGCGTGCTGCCGCAGACCAAGTTCGTGGTCGGCAAGGCGCTCGCCCGCGGGCTGCGCCCGATCGTCGTCATCAACAAGGTGGACCGCCAGGACGCCAGGCCGCACGAGGTCCATGACGAGGTCTTCGACCTCTTCGCCGCCCTCGGCGCGGACGACGAGCAGCTCGACTTCCCGACGCTCTTCGCCTCCGGCCGCCAGGGCTGGGCGGATGACAGCCTGGAGGGGCCGCGCAAGGACCTCTCCGCGCTGTTCGAGCTGATCCTGCGCCACGTCCCGGCGCCCGGCCTCGACCCCGCCGCGCCCTTCGCGCTGACGGCGACGATCCTGGAATACGACCCCTATCTCGGCCGCATCCTGACGGGCCGCGTCGAGCAGGGCACGGCGCGCGTGAACATGCCGGTGCGCGCGCTGCGCGCGGACGGCTCGGTCGTGGAGACGGGGCGGCTGACCAAGCTGCTGACGTTCCGCGGCCTCGAGCGCGTGCCGGTGGAGGAGGCGGCGGCGGGTGACATCGTCGCCATCGCCGGCCTCGCCCAGGCCACCATCCCCGACACCATCGCCGCGCCGGAGGTGACGGCGGCGCTGCCCGCCATCCCGGTGGACCCGCCGACCCTCGCCATGACCTTCCGCATCAACGACGGCCCGCTCGCCGGCCGCGAGGGCAAGAAGGTGACCTCGCGCCAGATCCGCGAGCGCCTGTTCCGCGAAGCCGAGGGCAACATCGCCATCCGCGTGCGCGATTCCGAGGAGACCGACGCCTTCGAGGTGGCCGGCCGCGGTGAGCTTCAGCTCGGCGTGCTGATCGAGACCATGCGGCGCGAGGGCTTCGAGCTGACCATCGGCCGCCCGCGCGTGCTGACGCGCGAGAACCCGGAGACGGGCAAGCGCGAGGAGCCCTTCGAGGAGGTGCTGGTGGACGTGGACGAGGCCCATGCGGGCGTCGTCGTCGAGAAGATGTCGCTGCGGAAGGGCGTGATGCAGGACATGCGGCCGCTCGGCGCCGGGCGGCAGCGGCTGACCTTCCTGATCCCCTCCCGCGGGCTGATCGGCTACCATGGCGAGTTCCTGACGGACACGCGCGGCACCGGCGTGATGAACCGGCTGTTCCACGGCTACGGCCCCTGGGCCGGGCCGATCGAGGGCCGGCGCAACGGCGCGCTGATCAGCAACGCCGACGGCGAGGCGGTGCAGTACGCGCTGTTCTACCTGCAGGAGCGCGGCACGCTGTTCATCGGCCCCGGCGAGAAGGTCTATGTCGGGATGATCATCGGCGAGAACGCGCGCGGCGAGGACCTGGAGGTGAACCCGCTGCGCGAGAAGAAGCTGACCAACATCCGCGCCGCCGGGAAGGACGACGCGCTGCTGCTGACGCCGCCGCGGCGGATGAGCCTGGAGCAGGCGATCGCCTACATCGAGGACGACGAGCTGGTGGAGGTGACGCCGGGCGCGGTGCGGCTGCGCAAGCGGCACCTGGACCCGCACGAGCGGAAGCGGCAGGCAAGGCGGGGGGAGAGCGAGGCGGCGTGAACTTCGCAGGGCTATGATCGGAGGCGCAGGCTCCGCAGCACCTCGCCCGTTGCACGGTTCACCAGCACCGCACAGACCGGGTCCATGTTCAGGGAGCGCAGGTTGATTGTGGTGTCAAAGGGTGCCTGTATCGTCGGCGTCCTGTGAATGCTGCCCGTTAGGACAAAGGGTGGCTTGAGCGAACCGACGAACATTACCGCGAAGTTGTTCTTTGCGCGCCGCGCGGCCTCGGGGTCCATGCGAAGGACGATGCCTGAGGAACTGTAACCAGAGGGCCATCCCAACGAACTGTTGAGGCCAGGGAAGGTCAGGCCAACCCGGTTGCCCTCCTGTCGGACCACTGTGGCCCGTCGCCCAAACGCATTAGCGCCCGTGTAGGTGCCGGTCGGGCGTATGCTCTGGGAGACGATGATGTGGTAGACGGAATCATACCGCGGACCGAGCGCGAGGTCCGTTGCCAAGACAGCTTCTCCTGAAATGTAGGAGACTTTCATCTCCTGCCTATCGGCGTTGTACCTCGCGTGATGCTCCGGCACGGGTACGATCACAGCGATATCGTCCGACAAACGGCCCTGCGCGGAGCGGGCGCGTGCCTCGTACGCCTCGGTCGTCTCGAACTCTCCCTTAG
>JADGHI010000628.1 GCA_019689515.1 Acetobacteraceae bacterium
AGCGGGGCCAGGTCCGGCGTTCGTCCTCGTCGGGGTGGTGACGGAAAGCAGGGTCAGTGGCAGCGGCGCGTCGCCTTCGACGCGCCACAGCGGGGCGAGGCTGTCGCGCCGCCAGCCGAGGCCGCGCAGCGTGACGTCGCCGGTGAAGGGCGCCGGCGGCGCGTCGAGCACGGGCGTGTCGAGCCGCCGGAAGGGCACGGGCTGCGGCCCCTCGCCGCGCCCGAGGTCCACGGAGAGCGCCGCGGTGCCGAGCAGGCGGAAGGTCGCCGAGACCAGCCGCACCGGCCCCGTCCGCGCCGCGCCGGAGGGCGCCAGCACGTCCGGCGGCAGCGGCTCGACCAGATGACGGAAGGGCAGGCCGAGCTGCACCGCGCGCGCCGGCGCATCGAGCGTGACCGCGCCGTCCAGCACCTGCGCCGGCGGACGCACCGACCCGTCCGCGAGCACGCCGACCGTGCGGCCTTCGAGATGCGCGAGGCCGGTCCAGTGCGCCGTCGGCTCCGCCGCATCCGCGGCGATGGCCGCGTCGAGGCCGAGCGCGGCGTCGAATCGCTCGAGGAAGAAGCGCCCCTGGCGCTCGACGACGGTCCAGACGGTGCCGTCCGCCTCCGCCAGCGCGCGGAACGCGCCATCGGTCTCCTGCCGCGTCCACGCTGTGACCTGCTCGGCGCGGAACAGCGTGAGCGTGCCCAGCGCGCCGTCGGCCATCGCGAGATGCAGGAGCCGCAGCGCCGGGTCGTAGCACATCGCCACCGGCGCCTGGACGAGATGCCGCGCGAGCAGCGCCAGGTCGTTCGCCTGGTAGCTGTCCGCCACCTCCGTATAGGCGAACTCGTGGACGCCGCGGCCGCCGCGGGCGACGAAGATGGTGGCGCCGTCCACGTCCACCGGCGGCACCTGCCGGTCGGTCGGCGAGCCCACGCGCGTCTGCCGGTGGAGCTGGATCGAGGCCGGGGTCAGTGGCTCGCCACTCACCATCCACTCGGCGCCGGAGGTGAAGACCTGGAGGTGCCGGCCGGAGAAGACGGCACGGATCGCGTTCGCCTGGTCGGAGACCAGGCTGAAGGCGATCGCCTCGTCGTCGAGCCCGCCGCCGAGGTCGAAATCCGCCGGTGCGCCGGTGCGCGACATCCACAGCCGGTTCGGCAGGTCGCGAGAGCCGCCGAGGACGAGCCGGCCCTGGTGGAAGCACGCGCAGACCGGCCAGCCGCGGGCGGCGGAGAAGGCCGCCTCGTCCCATTCGGCGGAGGGCCCGGCGGCGGCCGGCGCTTCCTCCACGATCGCGGTCGCGCTGGTCGCCGACGCCACCTCCATGACCAGCACGCGCCCGCCGCCGAGGCGGAAGCGCGCGTTGGCATGTCCGGCGAGGAAGACCGGAGCAGAGGCCGTGAGCGTGACCGTGCCGGTCGTCGCCGAGGGCGCGAGCGTCACGCCCGCCGGCGCGAAGCGGTGGAAGGGCTCGCGCGCGAAGGCGAAGGGCGCGACGGACCAGGCGCCGCCGCCGTCGCACACGACCTGCTGCGGCGGCATCGCGGGATGCAGGAGCAACAGCGACGTGGCGTCCTGCGCGAAGGCGATCTGCGGCAACATCGCCTCGGTCCAGGGCGCCGCGACCTCCGCGACCTTCGCGTCGCCCAGGAACACCGAGAGCGCGCCGTCGGTGAGCGCCAGCAGCCAGGTCTGCCCCCCGGCATGCTCGAAGGCGATCAGGCGCGCGGGGCCAGGCAGTTCGGCGACGAAGCGCAGGCCCGGCCGGCGCGTCACGCCCCCGGTGGGCTGGAGGAACACGTTGCGCAGGCGCCGCGCACCGTTCTCCCAGGCGCGCAGATCGCCGCGGCCGAGCAGCTCTGGCGCCAGCTCGCCGGCGGAGAAGCTGGTCTTGGCGCGGCGGATCGGAGCGGCCATCGCCGTTCAGCCCCCCCGCGCCGCGATCAGCGGGAAGCCCTCGATCGCGGCCGTCGTGTGCTGCTGGCTGTCGGCGAGGCGCGCGGCGCGCAACTCGTTCTCGGCGAGGCGGAACAGCAGCTCGGCGCGCGAGGAGTTCTCGGTGATCGGGATGCAGAACTCGGCGGCGAGGCGCGCGACCAGCGCGGCGGCGAAGAAGGCCGGGAAGGCGTCCTCCTCGGGGCGGAAGATGTAGGTCAGGGTGATGCGCGGGGCGTTCGCGTGCAGCCGGTCCTCGGCGATGCGGTAGGGCACGCCACGGCCCGCCCCCTCGCCGCCGGCGGAGAGCGCGCGCAGGAAGTCGGGCGGGAGCTGGAAGGCGTGGGCGAAGTCGGCGACGGGCACGGCGGCGAGGCGCGGCAGGGTCGTCTGGCCGGTAGCGAAGCTCCACGGATGCGCCGAGAGCAGCGCGTCGCGGATGCCGGGATAGAGATTGGCCGCGACCTCGGCCTCGGCGGTGCCCTCGTCGAGCGAGGCGATGGGCCGCGCGCCGATGCGGATCAGGGCGCGCGAGCAGAGCGCGAGCGCGGACAGGGCCATCGGGGGCTCCGGAAGAAGGTGACGGACGGGATGGCGCCCGCCGGCAGCACGGCCGGCGGGCGGGACGCGTAGGGAGAGGGGCGGGCCGCTACTCGAAGCAGCGCATGCGCACGACGCCGGTGTCGTCGATCAGCACCGCGCCCTGCGACATCATGTTG
>JADGHI010000629.1 GCA_019689515.1 Acetobacteraceae bacterium
ACTCCGATCCGCGTGATGCCGCGGGTCGCGGCAGGCCCTATACGGGCCGCAGTGACAGCGACCCGCGCGACCCGGCGGGTCGCGGACGAGGACCCTATCGCTGAGCCAGCCGACACCATCGCCCACCGCCACCCTCGCCGAAGAGGTCTGGACCCTCGCCTTCGCCCCGCTCTCCCTTGAGGAGGGCTTCGCGCTGCGCGAGGCGGGGGAATGGCGCCACCTGCCCGGGACCGATCCGGCGCGGTTCCGCCCGCTGCTCTCGGTCGCCGATCTCGACGCCTTCCTGCGCACCGACGCGGCGCGCAGCCCGCGCGTCTCCATGGCCGAGAGCGCGCGCAAGGGCAGCGCCGCGGTGCCGGAGCACGAATACGCGGATGAGGACGGGCGGGTGGACCTGCCGCGACTGCTCGCCCGCTTCGACGCCGGCGCGACGCTGGTGGTCTCGCAGTTCCACGAGATGCACGCGCCCCTCGCGCGCTTCTGCCGCGGGCTGGAGCGGGTGTTCCTGCATCCCGTGCAGGCCAACATCTATCTCACTCCGCCGGGCAGCCAGGGCTTCCGCATCCACTATGACACCCACGACGTGGTCGTGCTGCAGGTGGAGGGGACGAAGCGCTGGCGTGTCTGGCCCGGTCAGCCATTGCCGCACCCGACGCGGCGCATCCCCTGGGCCGGCGGCGGCTCCGTGCAGCCGGAAGGGGAGCCGGTGACGCTGACCCTCGCACCTGGCGACGCGCTCTACCTGCCGCGCGGCGTGATGCACGACGCAGAGGTGGACGAGGATGCGTCCGGCGCCTCGCTGCACATCACGGTCGGGCTGTTCGAGCCGGCCTGGGCGGAAGTGTTGCGCGACCTGCTTCTCCTGCTGGAGACGGACGCCGCGGAGGGCGTTGCCCTGCGCCAGGGCTTCCCGAGCTGGCGCCTGGCCGACCCGGACGCGGCGCCGGCCCTCGCCGCCGGCGCGGCGGAGCGCCTCAACGGATTGGCGACGCCGGCGGCGCTGGAGCGCCTGGCGCTGCGGCTGCTCGACCGCCTGGCCGCGGAGCGCATGCCGCTGCCGGCGCGCGGGCTGCTGACCCCGCCGCCGGGGCTGGAGGACCGGCTGCGCATCGCGGACACCATGCACCACCATCTGGTGCCCCAGCCGGATGGCGGCGCGGTGCTGCGCTGGAGCGGCGGCGCGGAGCCACTGGACGCGACGCGGCTGGAATGGCTGCAACGGCTGGAGGAGGGAGCCACGCCGGCGGAGTTGGGCGGCAACGGCGAGGACGCGCTGGCCTTCTGCCGGCACCTGGCCGCCTGGGGGCTGCTGGAGCGGGCGGGCTAGGCCGCGATCGTCCCGGGTAGAAACGCCCGGGGCGCCAATCCATTCTTCAAGCAGAGACCTGCCGTGGCGTGTCGTTCGACTTCGAACGCAATCCGCCGCGGGCACGGCGGTGCCTGCGAGGACACGGGCGACCGGACGGGGGAGGCTTTCCGTCCCCCGCCGCGGCGGCCAGACTGCGGCGCATCACGCAGGCAAGGCGAGGCGCCCGATGACCGTTCCCCTCGAAACCCTCCTCTCCCACATCGACGCCAACCTCGACGCCTCCCGCGCGCGCCTCTTCGACTGGCTCCGCATCCCCTCGGTCAGCGCCCAGCCGCAGCACGCGCAGGACTGCCGCCGCGCGGCGGAGTGGCTCCGCGACCAGCTCGCCGGCCTCGGCTTCCGCGCCGAGATCCGCCCGACCACCGGGCATCCCTGCGTCGTCGCCCACCATGACGGGCCGGGCACGGGCAAGGCTCCGCACCTGCTCTACTACGGCCACTACGACGTGCAGCCGCCGGATCCGCTCGACCTCTGGGCCTCGCCGCCCTTCGAGCCGGCACTGGTGGAGGGGCCGCACGGCCCGCGCATCCGCGCCCGCGGCGCGGTGGACGACAAGGGCCAGGTGATGACCTGGCTGGAGGCGCTGCGCGCCCATCATGCGCTCACCGGTACCATCCCGGTGCGCGCCACTATCCTCGTCGAAGGCGAGGAGGAGGTCGGCAGCCCGAACCTCGACGCCTTCCTCGAACAGCACCGGGACGACCTGCGCGCCGACGTCGCGGTGATCAGCGACACCGGCATGTGGGACATCGCCACCCCCGCCGTCACCACGCGGCTGCGCGGCCTCGTCTATGTCCAGATCGACCTGCGGGCCGCCTCGCGCGACCTGCATTCCGGCCTCTACGGCGGCAGCGCGCTCAATCCGATCAACCTGCTGACGCGCATCCTGGGCGAACTGAAGGACGCCGAGGGCCGCATCCAGCTCCCCGGCTTCTACGAGGGCGTTGCGGAGCTGCCGGCGGAGCAGCGGCGCGAATGGGAGGCGCTCGGCTTCGACGAGGCGGCCTTCCTGGGCGAGATCGGCCTGTCGGTGCCCGCGGGCGAGCGCGGCCGCGCGGCGCTGGAGCGGCTCTGGGCGCGGCCGACGGCCGACATCAACGGCATCTGGGGCGGCTACACGGGACCCGGCAGCAAGACCGTCATTCCGGCGGAGGCGCATGCGAAGCTCTCCTTCCGCCTCGTTCCCGGCCAGGATCCGCAGCGCGTGCTGGCCGGCCTGCGCGCCTTCCTCGATGCGCGCCTCCCGGCCGATGCGAAGGCGGAGATCCAGGT
>JADGHI010000630.1 GCA_019689515.1 Acetobacteraceae bacterium
GACCGCTCCGCCCTGCGGCTGGCGCAGCATCCGCGTCGCCGCGCGGCCGGATCAGGAGGCGATGCTGGCGCTGCTCGGCCCGCGTGACGGCGCCGTGGCTGCCGCGGCAGGGCAGGCGCATGGATCGGAGGACGCGCCGTGAGTGGACGAAGCGGCGCCGGGAGGCGGCGCGGGAAGCGCAGGAGTGGCATGAGCGAGCACACCCCCAACGACCCCAAGGCCACCACGCCGCCGAGCGCGGCAGGAGCAGCGCCGGAGGACGACGCGCAGCGCACGAGCGGGCCCTCCGCCAGCGCCGCGCCGCCGGCCACGCCGGATGCGCGCGCGGCAGGCGCCGATGCCGGGCCGGCTTCCGGTGCTGCCGTTGACGTCGCCGGGGCCAGGGCTGGCGCCGGCGGGACGACCGAAGGTGGCTCCCCCGCCGTGCCCCCGCCCCCGCGCATGGCGGGGCGCCTCGGCGGCTTCGAGCCGACGGCGCTGGGGGTGGTCGCCGTGGCCGGCGTGGTGCTGGTCCTGGCCGTGATCTGGCTTTGGAGGTCCCCGGTCCCGTCCTCCCAGACCGAGACGCGGATCGCCGCGGTCGAAGCCGCGACGGAAGGCATGAACCGGCGGCTTGGCGCCCTGGAGGGGATGGGTGCGCGCCTCGACCGGATGGAGACGACGCTCGGGGAACGGCTCGCCGGCCTCGCCGAAACGGCGGAACGCACGCAGCGCGCCCTCGCGGCGCTGGAGCAGCGGCTTGAAGCGCTGGAGCAGCAGGCGCAGCAGCAACAGCAGCAGCCACAGCCCGTCCAGGTACCGCCGCCAGCCGACCTCACGCCGCTGGAGCAGCGCCTCGCCGCGCTGGAGGAATCGGTCCGCGGCCTCGCGGAACGCCCCATCGCCGATCCCGCGGCGCTTGCCGCGCTGCGCCAGGTGGCCGAGCAGCTCTCCACCCGCGTCGAGCGGGCCGGCGAGCGCCAGGAAGCCCTGACCGCCCGGCTGCAGGCCGTGGAGGCGGAGGCGGCACGGCGCGACGAACAGCTCGCCCGCACCATCACGGAGCGCGTGGCCGCGCTCGAGCGCACCGCCACGGAGCGCGCCAGCGCCGCCGAGCGGGTCGCGACCGAGGCCCGTCAGGCGGCCGAGCAGCGTGCCGCCGCGCTGGCGCGGGAGGTGGACGCGCGCTTCTCGCAGGCGGAGCAGGCCATCTCCACCCGGCTCTCCCAGCTCGAACAGGCGCAGAGCCAGCGGCTCGCGACGGTCGCGGGCCGCGCCTCCCGTGTCGCGGCGATCGACGCGCTGCGCGCGCGGCTCGATGCCGGCCAGCCCCTCGGCCCGGCGCTGAGCGCCCTCGGCGCAGACCAGGCGCCGCCGGAGGCGCTCGCCCGCTTCGCCAGCGCGCCGCCGCCGACCGAAGCGGCGCTGCGCCTGAGCTTCGAGGAGCATGCCCGCGCCGCACGCGCGGCGAGCGAGGCGCAGCCCGCAGCGGGCAGCAACGCCAGCGTGCTGGATTCCGCCCTCGCCCGCCTCTCCGGCCTGGTGACGGTGCGCCGCGGCGAGAGGGTCGTCTGGGGCGACGCGGCGGCGGCCGAGCTGGAGCGCTCCCGCCGCGCGCTGGAGGCCGGCGACCTCGAGGGCGCCCTGGCCCCGATCGGCAAGCTGCCGCCGGCGGCGCAGGAGGCGATGCGGCCCTGGACGGATCAGGCCCGGGCGCTGCTCGGCGCGCGCGCGGCGCTGCGCCAGCTCACGACGGCCTCCTCGGCCTCCGGGGGCTGAGCCGCCATGCGCCGCGCCCTTGCCCTTCTCGTCCTGCTCGCCGCCGGCGTCGCGCTGGCGCTCTGGCTCGCCGATGTCGGCGGCATGGTGGAGATCCGGGTGCGCGACACCTGGATCGGCGTGAGCTTTCCCATCGCTCTGCTGCTGCTCGTGCTCGCCTTCCTCCTGCTGCACGGGCTGCTGCGCGCGATCGCCTGGCTGCGCGGGCTGCCAGAGCGCCGGCGCGCCCGGCGCGCGGCACGCTACCGCATTGAGGGCGACGCGGCGGTGACGCGCGCCCTGGTCGCGCTCGCCGCCGGCACGGCGGGCCAGGCGCGCATCGAGGTACGCCGCGCCCGTCAGTTTCTCGGCGACACGCCGCAGACCCTGATGCTCGGCGCCGAGGCCGAGCGCCTCGCCGGGCGCGAGGAGGCCGCGGCGGAGCTGTACCGGGCGCTGGCCGCGCGCGAGGACAGCGCCCGTTTCCTCGGCCTGCGCGGCCTGCTGCGCCAGGCGATGGCGCGGCAGGACTGGGCGACGGCCCAGCGCCTCGCGCGCGAGGCGGAGGCGGTGCAGCCGGGGGCGGCCTGGGTGCGCGAGGAGCGCGCGCGGCTCGCCCTGCTCACCCATGACTGGCGCGAGGCTCTGGCGCTCGGGGCGCCCGACGCGCCGCGCGCCGTGCTGGCCCTCGCCGCCGCGGCGCAGGAGCCCGATCCCGCGAAGGCGGCGGAGCTGGAACGCCAGGCGGTCGCCGCCGATCCAGGCTTTGCCCCGGCGGCGGTGGCGCATGCGCAGCGGCTGCGCGCGGGCGGAAGCGCGCGGCGGGCACGCGGCGTGCTGGAGCAGGCCTGGCTGGTCGCGCCGCATCCCGACCTCGCCAGCGCCTATCTGGAGGAC
>JADGHI010000631.1 GCA_019689515.1 Acetobacteraceae bacterium
CCCCGGTGCCGCCCCTGGGGCCGGCGGAATCTCGACCCAGCCCGACAGCGCGGTCAGCAGGCGCTCCACCGCGGCGACCGCCTCGGAATGAAGGAAGGCGAATTCCGGCGGCGGCGGCCGGGAGCGCTCATCCATCGGATACGCCACCTCCCGCAGACGATTGAGCGAGTCCCGCAGCGCGCCGACACGCCAGGGATCGGCCTCGGCTGCCCGCATCGCCTCCACGGCGCGGACAATCCAGTGCGCGTCTATGGACCGCGGCACCCAGGCGACGCGGCCGCCTTTGGCATCCAGTAGCCAGGCACCGCCCAGGTCCCTCCCTTCCTCCGGCTCGCTCACGCTCCAGGGAAAGGGCGAGGGATCGAACACGACCATCACGCCGAAGACGCCCGATCCCAGCGGCTCCGGCGTCCGGGCCACGCCACGTCGCAACAGGCCGTGTACGCCGGCGAGCGGCAGGGGATCGGTCGCGATGACCTCGATCGGCCGACCATCCGTTCCCATGCCCAGTGACCGTCGCGGCGGATCGACGACCACGGTTTCGCCATTCGGCCCCGCCTTGTGATGCCGGCCGGGATAACGCGGAAACCAGCCGAGCGTGTCGGAGCCGTAGATCCAGCAGCTGACCCCGCTGCTCGCGGCCTTATAGGCGGCGCGTTCCTCCGCGCTGAATTCCGCCGCCAGTCGCTCGGCTTCCAGCGGCTCGACGAGGGGATGGCCCCTCATCGCCTCCGCCAGCGCCAGCCAGCGGGCGCGGTCGAAGGTGACGCCAGCCGGTTCAGGCATCCATCTTGAGGGCGGCGATGAAGGCGCTCTGCGGGATCTCGACCTTGCCGAACTGCCGCATGCGCTTCTTGCCCTCCTTCTGCTTCTCGAGAAGCTTGCGCTTGCGCGTGATGTCGCCGCCGTAGCACTTGGCGGTGACGTCCTTGGAGAGCGCCGAGATCGTCTCGCGCGCGATGACGCGCCCGCCGATCGCGGCCTGGATCGGGATCTTGAAGAGCTGGCGCGGGATCAGCTCCTTCAGCTTCTCGCAGATCGCCCGCCCGCGCTTCTCCGCCTGGCTGCGGTGCACCATGAAGGAGAGCGCGTCCACCGGCTCGTTGTTGACCAGGATGGAGACCTTGACGAGGTCGCTCTCGGCGTAGCCGTCCATCACGTAGTCGAAGCTCGCATAGCCGCGCGAGACGGACTTCAGCCGGTCGTAGAAGTCGAACACCACCTCGTTGAGCGGCAGGCGATAGACCGCCATCGCACGGGCGCCGACATAGGTCAGCTCCACCTGCTGCCCGCGACGCTCGTTGCAGAGCGCGAGCACGGCGCCGAGGTAATCGTCGGGGACCAGGATGGTGGCCTTGATCCAGGGCTCCTCGATGCTCTCCACCACGCTGCCGTCCGGCATGTCGGCCGGGTTGTGCAGCTCGATCGTCTCGCCGTTGGTCTTGTGGATCCGGTACACGACCGAGGGCGCGGTCGCGATCAGGTCGAGGTCGAACTCGCGCGCCAGCCGCTCCTGCACGATCTCGAGGTGCAGCAGGCCGAGGAAGCCGCAGCGGAAGCCGAAGCCGAGCGCGGCGGAGGTCTCCGCCTCGTAGTGGAAGGAGGCGTCGTTCAGGCGGAGCTTCGCGAGGCTCTCGCGCAGCTTCTCGAAGTCGTCGGCATCCACGGGGTAGAGGCCGCACCACACCACCGGGACGCTCGGCTTGAAGCCCGGCAGCGGCTCCGCGGCGGGGTTGCGGTCGTCGGTGATGGTGTCGCCGACCTTGGTGTCCGCAACCGTCTTGATGGCGGCGGTGAAGTAGCCGACCTCGCCCGGCCCCAGATCCTCCACCGTGACCATCTTCGGCGTGAAGATGCCGACCTGCTCCACCGTGTGCACGGCGCCGGTGGACATCATGCGGATGCGCTGGCCCTTGCGCAGCCGCCCGTCCTTGATGCGCACCAGCACGACGACGCCGAGATAGGGGTCGTACCAGGAATCCACGAGCAGGGCCTTGGTCGGCGCCGAAGCATCGCCCTGCGGCGGGGGGAGGCGCGTGACGATCGCCTCCAGCACGCCCTCGATGTTGAGGCCGGTCTTGGCACTGACCTCCACGGCGTCGGAGGCGTCGAGGCCGATCACCTCCTCGATCTGCTGCTTCACCCGCTCCGGCTCGGCGGCGGGCAGGTCGATCTTGTTCAGGACCGGCACGATCTCGTGACCGGCCTCGATCGCGTGATAGACATTGGCCAGCGTCTGCGCCTCCACGCCCTGGGAGGCGTCCACCACCAGGATCGAGCCCTCGCAGGCGGCGAGGCTGCGGCTGACCTCGTAGGCGAAGTCCACGTGGCCGGGCGTGTCCATCAGGTTCAGCTCGTATTCCTGCCCGTCCTTCGCCCGGTAGAGCAGGCGCACGGTCTGCGCCTTGATGGTGATTCCGCGCTCGCGCTCGAGCTCCATGTTGTCCAGCACCTGCTCCTTCATCTCGCGGTCGGAGAGGGCGCCGGTGAACTGGATCAGCCGGTCCGCCAGGGTGGACTTGCCGTGGTCGATATGCGCGATGATCGCGAAATTGCGGATGCGGGAGAGCGGCGTGTCGGTCATCGGGAATCCGGATGGCGCCGGTGGGCGGAGGAGGGGGCGGCC
>JADGHI010000632.1 GCA_019689515.1 Acetobacteraceae bacterium
GTCCCTCCCCGACGCCGAGGCGGAGCTCCGCCGGACCCTGGCCCGCCACCGCGCCATCGCGACCGGGCTGCTGGTCGTGATGGGCTGTCTCACCCTCCTCGCCTACTACCTGCCGCCCGGCTACTGGACCGACATGCTCCAGGCCGGGGCGAAGGCGGGGCTGGTCGGCGGCCTGGCCGACTGGTTCGCGGTGACGGCCCTGTTCCGCCGCCCGCTCGGCCTGCCGATCCCGCACACCGCGATCATCCCTCGGCAGAAGGACCGGCTCGGCCGGGCACTCGGCAGCTTCGTCGCCAACCACGTCTTCACCGAGCAGGAGCTGCGCCGCGTCCTCGGCCAGCTCGACTTCGGCGCCATCCTGCGCGGCTTCCTGAGCGATGCGGAGGCGACCCGCCCCGCCGCCACCGCCCTCGCCGCCAGCCTGCCCCGGGTGCTCGCGAGCGTCGAGGACGGCCGCGCCCGGCGCCTCGCCCAGCGGCTGCTCCCGCGCTGGCTCGGCGGCCCCGCGGCGGCGCAGCTCCTCGCCCGCGCCCTGCGCTCTCTCGTAGCCAGCGGGCGGCACCAGGAGGTGTTCGACCTCGTGCTCGCGCGCAGCAAGACACTGCTCGCCGAGAAGGAGGAGGAACTGCGCGAGGCCATCGCGGCGCGCGTTCGCGCGGAGGGCGGCGCGCTGGTCGGCTGGCTCGCCGGCGCGACCATCGCCCGGCGCGTCCTGTCCGCCATCAACGAGCAGCTCGCCCGCGTCGAGCCCAGCGACAGCGACCTCCGCGCTGCCTTCGACGCCTGGGTGCAGGCGGAAATCGAGCGCCTGGAGACCGACCCGGAGCGCGCCGCCACCATCGGCCGCGCGCTGCGCGACGCCTTCGCCAACCCGGCGGTGGCGCGCTGGCTCGGCGATGTCTGGAGCCGGCTGCGCGCGGCGCTGGAGGCCGATGCGACGAATCCCTCCGGCCGCACCGTGGCGGCGCTGGAGGCCGCCTTCGCCAATGCCGGCCGTGTCCTCACCGAGGACGAGGCCGCGCGCGAGCGGCTGAACCGCGGCGTCGAGCGCGTCCTGCTCGCGCTGATGCCGACCGCACGGCTGCGCCTGGCCGACTTCATCGCGGGCGTGGTGCAGAACTGGGACAGCGCGACGGTGGTGGAGAAGATCGAGCTGCGCGTCGGGCGCGACCTGCAGTATGTGCGGATGAACGGCACGCTGGTCGGGTTCCTGGTCGGCGCTGCGCTGTTCGCGCTGCTGACCTGGCTTTTCGGCCGCGTCGCCCATTGAGGCCGAGGACCTGCCCGACAGTCTGGCCGGCTGGCCGCGAGCGACATGGCCGCGCCCCCATGCTCGTTGTGCGTTCGTGAGCCTAGCCTCATGTCAGCGTGGCTGTGGTCGGGCCGACATGAGGCGGGGCCTCTTCGAGGCCGCACTCAGGCCCCGGCGTTTCCACCCAGGGCGATCGCGGCCCCCGACCGAAACGATGAAGCACCGATGAGCCGCCGCAACCTTTCCGGACGCATCCTTGCCGCCATCCGGCGCGTGCGGCCGAACACGACCCCGAGCGAGCTGCTCGCCCTCCTCGGCGTGCTCGCCGCGGCGACCGCGCTGCTCGCCTTCGTCGCCCTCGCCGGGGAGGTGCTGGAGGGCGAGACCCGCAG
This sequence comes from Acetobacteraceae bacterium, assembly GCA_019689515.1. Taxonomy (GTDB): domain Bacteria; phylum Pseudomonadota; class Alphaproteobacteria; order Acetobacterales; family Acetobacteraceae; genus Caldovatus. The sequence continues at coordinate 1,645 of JADGHI010000632.1, forward strand.
CTTCGACCGCGCCCTGCTGCTCGCTCTGCGCAACCCCGCCGATCTCTCCGACCCGATCGGCCCGCGCTGGCTCGAGGAGGTGGCGCGCGACGTCACCGCGCTCGGCAGCACGGTGATCCTCAGCTACGCCACCCTCGCCTCCGTCGGCTACCTCGCGCTCTCGCGCCGCCGCTCGGCGGCGTGGCTCGTGCTCGCGGCCGTCGCTGGCGGCACGCTGCTCAGCTCCCTGCTGAAGCTCGGCTTCGACCGCCCGCGTCCCGACCTCGTGCCGCACGCGGTCGAGGTCTATACGGCGAGCTTCCCGAGCGGCCACGCCATGCTCTCCGCCGTCACCTGGCTGACGCTCGGCGCGCTGATGATGCGCGTCGAGCCGCGGCGGCGGGTGAAGGCCTATGTGATGGCGATGGCAGTGCTGACGACGCTGATGGTCGGTGCCAGCCGGGTCTATCTCGGCGTCCACTGGCCGACCGACGTGCTCGCCGGCTGGTGCCTCGGCGCCGCCTGGGCGCTGCTGTGCTGGCTGGTGGCGCTATGGCTCCAGGGGCGCGGCCGCGTCGAGCGGGACGCGCCGGAGGCAATGGCCCCCGGCAGCGGCGGCGCCACACCCCCGGCCCCGGCCGGCGAGGACCCTCGACCGCGGCGCCCCGGCACGCCACCTTTGCCGGCGAGGAGATCCTGAATGCCCTCTCCCCCGCCCTTCACCCTCTCGATCCTCGACCAGTCCATGGTCGCCTCCGGCCGCACGCCCGCGGAGGCCATCCGCGAGACCATCGCGCTCGCGCGCCACGCGGAGGCGCTCGGCTATCGGCGCTTCTGGATGTCGGAGCACCACAACAGCGGCGCCCTCGCCGGCACGGCGCCGGAAATCATCGCCTCCGCCATCGCCGCGACGACGCAGCGCATCCGAGTCGGCAGCGCCGGCGTCATGCTGCCGCACTACTCCGCTCTCAAGGTTGCTGAGCAGTTCCGGGTGCTGGAGGCG
>JADGHI010000633.1 GCA_019689515.1 Acetobacteraceae bacterium
CCCTTCTCCTGGCTGCCGGCGCGGCGGGCGGCGCGGCTCTGCTCGCCTCCGTCCTGCCGCCGCCGCACGGTGCGCACGCCCAGGCGATCGACAGCGGCCGAGCCGCCGCGTTCATCCGGCAGACCGGTGACCAGCTCGTCGCCGCGATCAACGATCCGCGCCTCAACCTCGCCCAGCGCCGCCAGCGGGTGGCGGAGATCCTCCGCAACGCCGTGGACATCGAGGGGGTGGGCCGGTTCATCCTCGGCCGCTACGTGCGCCAGGCGAGCCCTGAGGAACTGGCCGAATACTTCCGGCTGTTCGAGCAGGTGATCATCCGGAACCTCTCCTCCCGCTTCGGCGAGTACCAGGGCGTCCGCTTCACGCTCGGCCGCAGCCAGCAGCGCGCCGGGGACGATGTGCTGGTCACCACGATCATCGAGCGGCCGAGGAGCGAGCCCTTCACCCTCGACTGGCGGGTCAGCGAGGTGGGCGGCCAGCCGAAGATCGTGGACGTGATCGCCGAGGGGACCTCGCTGCGGCTGACCACGCGCAGCGAGTATTCGGCGGTGATCCAGCGCAATGGCGGCAACGTCTCGGCGCTGCTCACGGCCATGCGCAACCAGATCCAGCAGCTCGCGGCGCGCGAGGGGAGCGGCGGCGGACGTTAGCGACGCGTGGCGCGCCCGGCCCCGGCGTTGGGGCCGGGCCGCTCAGAGCACGAAGTCAGACGCGTCCAGGGTCACGAGTCCCATGATCTGGATGCGGAATTCTGGCGCCATGCTGCCGCTGATGTTGCCGTCCACGAAGGTGTTGCCGTTCGACTGGTAGACGCGGATCTGGCCGGTTCCGGTGAAGGCGCCGGCCTGGAAGGTGAAGGCCTGATCCCCGTCGGCCAGCGGATCCGCGTCGATCGCCGAGAGGTCGATCCGGTCCACGCCCTTGACGAAGTCAAGGATGCGGTCGCGGCCCGCCACGGCGACGGTCGAGTCCGCCGCGGAGGTGAAGACGAAGACGTCTGCTCCCGCCCCGCCGACCAGCGTGTCCGCCCCGGCACCGCCGATCAGCGTGTCGTTGCCGCCGCCACCGACGAGGCGGTCGTTCCCGCCGCCGCCCGACAGGCTGTCGGCGCCGCCAAGGCCGAAAAGCCGGTTGGCGTCGGCCGAGCCAGTCAGCACGTCGTTCCGGGTGCTGCCACGCAGCCATTCGAAGCCGGTGAACGCGTCGCCCTGCGCGAAGCCGCCGGACGCCTCGCCGGTGCCCAGATTCACGATGACCCTGGCGGTGGAGTCGGAGTAGTCGAGCAGGTCGATCCCCGCACCGCCGTCCAGCACGTCGGCCCCGGCGCCGCCGCGGATCGTGTCGTCCCCCGCACCGCCGAAGATCTCGTCCGCCTCGCTGCCGCCGTCGAGCAGGTCTGCCCCCGCGCCGCCGATCAGCGTGTCGGCACCCTGCCCTCCGAAGACGACGCCGAAGGTCACGCCCGCCGCGCCGTCGAAGAGGTCCTGGCCGCCGCCAAGGGCGATGTCGCCAATGATCGTCCCCCCGTTCACCAGCGTGTCGTCCGCTCCGGCGAGCATGACGGCAGGCCCGGTGCTGGCGCTCGTCTCGATCCGGCCGGTGTTGACGAAGTGGTTGGTCGTGCCCTGCGCGCCCGCGTCCACCACGAGCGCGTAGCCCTTGCCGGTGATCGTGCCCGAGTTCGTCAGGTCGTTGCCGGAGGCCGTGAAGCGGAGCGCCACGCCTCCGTCCGTCCCGAGGCTGCTGATCGTGCCCGCGTTGGCGACATAGTTGCCGGTCCCGGCGATCATCATCCCGTAGCTGGTGCCCGTCGCGGTGCCGGCGATCAGCCCGTGATTCTCGATCGTGTTGCTGCCCACGCCCTGCAGGGTCACGCCGAAGCCCGAGCCGATGATCGAGCCGGTGTTGAGCAGGGTGTTGTAGCCCGCCCCGATATGCACGCCTGCCCCTGACAAGCCCCGGATCGCTCCGGCATTGGAGAGGCTGTTGGCGGCCTTGAACAAGACGATGCCGTCCAGGCCGGTGACCAGCCCGGCCTCGCCCACGATGATCTCATGGAGGCCGCTCTCCGCAGCGAGGTCCTGGTAGATGCCGGCGCCGCCCGCCGAGAACACCGTCCCATCGATCACCGTCCTCGAATACGAGAAGACCTCCACGGCGATCCCGCCCGTGCCGGTCGCGGCAAGGGTCACCCCCGGGGCGACGTAGAGGATGTCGTCATAGGCGAGGTCGTAGATGCGGGCGTTATTGGTGCCGACGATCTGGCTGGTGGCGAAGTACGTGCTCATGGGGGATTCCTCGTCGCAGGTGGCACCGGCCCACACGGAGTGGCCACCCGGTCAATGGCATTGTACGGCGCGCGAAAGGAAATTATGTTTCGCGCCGACGCGCTTCCGTTTCAGTCTTGGTGCGCCTGCTTCGCCAGGATTTCGAATTGTTTCGATTTCGCCTCGCCGGCTGAGCGGCGGGCCCGAGGCCTGAACGGCGCGCTGGCCGACGGAGGGCGACAGGCTGCCCGGCACCATCGCCACGGTGCGAATTGCTCGCCTGATCCGCCTCCTGCTACGCCCGCCCCCCCCCCCGTGTGGTATAAACAAAAGACGCGGCCCCCCCAGGCGTT
>JADGHI010000634.1 GCA_019689515.1 Acetobacteraceae bacterium
CCTCAATAGTCGTCCTCGGTCGTGTTCGGCAGCACGACGTCCGGATCGGCGAGCCGGCTGCGCGGGCGGCGCAGCCGGTACAGCACGGGCTCGGGCAGGAACAGCCGGGTGATGTTGCTGGTCGCCGTGGAGGCCTCGGCGCTCACCTCGGCGACCACGTTGGGGAGGACCGGCACCCGGCTGAGCGGGGCCTCCTCCTGCGGATCGACCGGGGCATCGCAAATCGCCGAGCCGATGATGCAGCCGTTGAAGCGGTAATGCTGATGCTCCTCGGGCGCGATCGGCCGGGTGATGTCCGCCGCGGGGGCGAGGGCCGCGGTCTCGTCCTGGCGACCGGCGATCGCGCCGGCAAGCTCGACCGATCCGCCCCGGCCATGCACGCCGAGCCGGCCCGCCGCGAGCCCGCCGGAGGCGGAGCCGCCGTCGAGCAGCAGGAAGACGGGGCTCGCACCCGCGTCGAGGTGGAGCTGCACCGCCCCCGCCGGATCGGCCGAGGCGGCACCGAAGGCGCCCGGCACGTCGGCGCCGGCAAGGCGGACCTGCGTCGCCTGCGCCTCGGGCGCGAGGCCGGGCTGGTCCGGCTGCACGAAGCCGGGGATCGCCGTCAGGGCCGCGCCGCCGCGGCGGGTGTCGAACAGCAGCGCGGGCAGCACCGACGGGTCGTGCGGCGCGACCGTGGACAGCGCCCCCGCCGTGATGCTCCCGCCCGCGGCGAACAGCGCGCCGTTGCCGAGGACGAAGCGCGCGGCGTCGAGCCGCACCGTCCCCGTATCCCCGCCCGCGGGCCCGGCGCGGACCACGAGGCTCTGCGCGGAGACGTCCGAGTTCGCGATCAGGACGTCGCCGGCGGCGTCGAGCCGCAGCTCGCGCCCGGCGGAGACGAAGGCGCCTTCGTCCACGGCGATGCCGCCGCCATGCGCACGCACCGTGCCATCGCGCGCCGCCGCCACCACGCCGCCGCGCTCGCCGCCGGCGGCGCCGGCCGGCGGCGTGTCGCCCGCCGCGACGATGTAGCCGCCCGTCTGCCGGATCGCCCAGGTCTGGCCGGCGGGCAGCCCGGTGCCGCGCGCCGAGAGCACGACCTGGCCGAAATCGGAGAAGATCGCGCCGCGGGTATCGATCCAGCCCGCCGCGTCGAGCACCGCCTCGCGCGTGCCGAACAGGCTGCCCGTGTTGGAGATCGAGGCGCCCGCGGCGAGGTGCACGCCCCCGAAGCCGGGCGCCGGAGACGTGCCGACACTCATGATCGTGCCGTCGTTCCGGATCGAGCCCCCGGCGGCGACCTCCACATCGCCCCGGCCCTCGATGTGGCCGGCGTTCAGCAGGTCGCCGCCCGGCCTCAGGAGGACCGCGCGGGGCGAGGCGCCATCCTGGAGGGCGATGGCGCCGGTCCCGAGCACGACCCCCTCGTTGACCAGGTCGCCCGCGGCGATGGCGAGCACGGCCGGCGCCTCGACGCTGCCGCGATTCGTCACGACGTTCCCTGCGAGCCCGACGAGCCCGCCACCGGTAAAGCCGCCGGACAGGCCCTCGACGGTGCCGTTGTTGACGAGCGCGCCACCGGTGCTGCGCAGCGACACGGCCAGGATGGCGCCTCCGCCGGCGGCAAGGCCTCCACCGATCCCGCGAACGATGCCGTCGTTGACGATGTCACCGCCGGCGACGAGGCGCACGGGATTGACGTCCGGGCTGCCCGGGCTGGCCTGCAGGGTCGCGCCGGTCACCGAGAAGAACGGACCGATCGAGATCCGGCCCGCGGTGCTGACGTCGAGCGCGCCGTTACGCACCACCACCGGGGCCTCGAAGAACACGCCGAGCGCGTTCGGGTCGGTCGTCTGGATGCCGAGGCTGCCCTCGCGCTTGTCGATGCCGGCGAAAACGCGGACGGCGCTGCTCGCCTCCAGCACCAGGTCGCCGCCGCTCGCGCTGACCGAGGCGGCGGTGATCTCCATGGGCTCGGTGGTGCCCGAAGTCTCCTCCACGACGTGCAGCTCGACCGGGTCGATCAGCACGGAGCCGCTCGGTCCGGCCGGCGCAGAGGCGTCGGCGACGCCGTCCATGCGGAAGCCGCCGCGCGAGGAGACCTCGATGCGGCCGCCCGCGCCGCCCGCCGGCCCGCCGCGCGCGGTGACGGTGCCGCGCATCTCGGTGCGCTCGGCCGAGTGCACGATCACCTCGCCCCCGGCGCCGACGCCGGTCGCGTCGGCGCGCACCGTGGCGCCACGCTCGACCGTCGTCCGCCGCGCCAGCCCCTCGGGCCGGCCGCGCGCGCTGGCGAGCGAGGCACCGACGGTTGCGCGTCCGCCGCCCCGGTCGCCAGAGACGTCCACCCGCGCGCCGGCGGCGATCGTCACCGCACCGGTCGCCGTGATCTCCGCGGAGCCACCGCGCGCACCGGCGCCGCCCGTGGCGGCGACCGTGCCCGTCACCCGCACGCCGCCGCCTTCGGCACGCAGCGCCACGGTGCCGGTCCGCTCCGGCGCCGTAGCAGTGGCCGCGACGGTCGGCGCCGCGACGCGTCCGCCGCTCTCGACCAGGGTCTCGACGAGGCCGCTCGCCGCGTGCGCGCTCAGCAGCACCGACCCGCCCTCGGCCTCGATGACGCCGCTGTTGG
>JADGHI010000635.1 GCA_019689515.1 Acetobacteraceae bacterium
GCGGGCATCTCGGGGGCATTACGCGGTCCGGGGGCGGCGGGCCCCGCGGCGCCGCCGGCCGGCGGCGGCCTCGCTCCGCGCCGCCCGCGGGGGCGAGAACCGCTGATGGCGGCTCCGGCGCCAATCCACCCCCACGACGGCCCGCGAGGGAGAGCCTCGCCGCGCCACACCCCGCGGGGGCAGCTCCTCGCCCGCCCGGGCCGGGCGGCACGCGCCTCAGGGCGCCGCGCGGAAGATGATGCTCGCGTTGGTGCCGCCGAAGCCGAAGCTGTTGGAGAGCGCCACCTCGATCGGCCGCTCCTGCGCCTGCAGCGCCACGCGGTCGATCGGGCTCTCGCGGCTCGGCTTCTCCAGGTTGAGCGTCGGCGGCGCCACCCGGTCGCGGATGGCAAGGATGGAGAAGATCCCCTCCACCGCCCCGGCCGCCCCGAGCAGGTGGCCGATCGCCGACTTGGTGGAGGACATCGCGAGCTTCTTCGCGTCGTCCCCCCAGAGGCGCTCCACCGCCCCGAGCTCCAGGTCGTCGCCGAGCGGCGTCGAGGTGCCGTGCGCGTTCACGTACTGCACCTGGTCCGGGGAGAGGCGCGCGCTGCGGAGCGCGTTGCGCATCGCGCGGTAGGCGCCGTCGCCATCCTCGGAGGGTGCGGTGATGTGGTGCGCGTCGCCCGACATGCCGTAGCCGATCACCTCGGCGTAGATCTTCGCGCCGCGCTTCCGCGCATGCTCCAGCTCCTCGAGCACGAGCACGCCCGCGCCCTCGCCCATGACGAAGCCGTCGCGGTCCTGGTCCCAGGGGCGCGAGGCCTTGGTCGGCGCGTCGTTGAAGCCGGTGGAGAGGGCGCGGGAGGCGCAGAAGCCGGCCATGCCGATCTCGCAGACCGCTGCCTCCGCCCCGCCGGCGACCATCACGTCGGCGTCGCCGAGGGCGATCAGCCGTGCCGCGTCACCGAGCGCGTGCACGCCGGTGGCGCAGGCCGTCACGACCGAATGGTTCGGCCCCTTCAGGCCGTAGCGGATCGAGACATGGCCAGAGGCCAGGTTGATCAGCGCCGAGGGGATGAAGAAGGGCGAGATCCGCTTCGCCCTGCCGGCCCCGACCTGCAGCGCGGCGTCGTAGATGGTCGACAGGCCGCCGATGCCCGAGCCGATCAGCACGCCGGCGGCGCAGCGCTCCTCCTCGGTCTCCGGCCGCCAGCCCGAATCCTCCATCGCCTCCTCGGCGGCGACCAGGGCGAGCTGGATGAACCGGTCCATCTTCTTCTGGTCCTTGACCGGGATCCACTCGTTGATGTCGAGCTTCCCCTCGGCCTTGGACCCGGCAGGCACCTGGCCGGCGATCTTGGCCGGCAGCGCGCTGACGTCGAAGGACTGGATGGCGGAGATGCCGCTCTCGCCGGCCAGCAGGCGCCGCCAGACATGCTCGACGCCGACCCCAAGCGGGCAGGCGATCCCCATGCCGGTGACGACCACGCGCCGCGGCGATGCGCCGTTCTGGAACACGCTCGGAGACCCCCTCGGCTCTGCTGTGTGTCTAGCTGGCTAGCTGGCTGACTTGTCCGCTGCGGCGAAGGCAGTCCCGGCGGTCCGGACCCTACCGCGCCTCAGGCGGCCTTCTGCTTCTCGATGTACTCGATCGCGTCCTTGACGGTCGTGATCTTCTCGGCCGCGTCGTCCGGAATCTCGATGCCGAACTGCTCCTCGAACGCCATGACCAGCTCGACGGTGTCGAGGCTGTCGGCGCCGAGGTCATCGATGAAGGACGCCTCGGGAGTCACCTTCGCCTCTTCGACGCCGAGGTGCTCGACAACGATCTTCTTCACCTTCTCGGCGGTGTCGCTCATCGGATTCGATCTCTCCTGCTGCCGGTCCCGGTCCGCCCGGAATCGCCCCCTCGGGTGTCCCCGCGGCGGGCGGGGCCTTAGCATGGAAGCCCGGCGTGGCCTAGGCGGTGTTTGGCGTCCTCGAGTCCCGCCGGCAAGGCCGCCGCATGCCGGCACAAGGGGATGCGCGCGGCGCGTTGCCGGAAGAACACGGTGCGGGCCGGAAACGAGGCAAGGTTCCCGCGATAGAGCCTCCGGCGCGGGCCGCCACCGCGCCGGCGACTCCAGGTCCCTCTCCTGCGGGGACCGGCGCCGGCCTGCCTGACAGGCCCGGCGATACCCTCTCACCGCTGGCCCGGTGCGCTGCGGCGGGCGCGCGAGGCCCGCAGAGCCGACGCGGCGCGCCGTGGCCTCAGGGCACGCCGCGGTTCCGGTCCCGCTCCGTCCGCAGCATCAGGCACAGGCCGACGGCCATGAAGACGAAGGCGGCGATGTGCGGCAGCCCAATCGCCACGATGATCACCCCCAATACGGCGAGGCCGGCTGCCAGCAGCAGGCTGTTCTCCTTGAGCCAGTTCCAGATCTCGCTTCCCGACATCGCGGATGCCCCGTTCTTTTCCGCCTCGGCCCAATGCCGCCGCGGCAGCGGGGATTCCTAAATGTCGCGTAACTTTAGAGTCAACCTGCCGCAACGAAATTGCGGGCGGACGTTCACCCAGGCTTACCCGGCACGGCGCGCTATCGTGCGGATAAGCGGCGCGTCAGAATATTGCACATCCGACATATAGTGC
>JADGHI010000636.1 GCA_019689515.1 Acetobacteraceae bacterium
TTCTGGTGGGCTGGTTGATGTTTATAAGAGTAAGGAGCACGTGCACGAGCCGCTAGCGGTGCTGCGGCGCGGCGCCTCCTACGTCCTGGCGCTGCGCAACGAGACGGCCTGGCCCCACCCGATGCATTTGCACGGCCACGCCTTCCGTATCCTTTCGCGCAATGGCGCGCCGACATCGCGGCGCGAATGGGGGGACACGGTGCTGATCCCGCCGCGCGACAGCGGCGAGATCGCCTTCGTCGCCGACAACCCGGGCGACTGGATGTTCCACTGCCACGTCCTCGAGCATCAGGCGGCGGGGATGATGGGCGTCGTCCGCGTGGCCTGACCCGCTCCCCCGAACCGAAGGAGACACTCTCATGCGCCTGCCCCGCCGCTCTGCCGCCGCCCTCCTCGCCGCGGCCGCCGTCGCGCCGCTGGCCCCGTCGCGGCCCCGCGCCGCCGCCGATGCCGGCGAAGCCGTGCTTTACAAGAGCCCGCAGTGTGGCTGCTGCGACGGCCACGCCGACCACCTCCGCCGAAACGGCCTCCGGATCCGCGTGGTCGAGACGCACGACCTTCCCCTCATCAAGCAACGGCACGGCGTGCCGGAGGCGCTTGAGGGCTGCCACACCACGCTGGTCGGCGGCTACGTCGTCGAGGGCCATGTGCCGGCGGGCGTGCTGGACCGGCTGCTCGCCGAGCGCCCGGCAATCCGGGGCATCTCGCTGCCCGGCATGCCGACCGGCTCTCCGGGCATGGGCGGCCGGAAGACCGAGCCCTTCGTCGTCTACGCGCTTCCGCTCGATCCCGCCGCGGAGCCGGCCGTCTATGCAGTGGAGTAGCGGAGGCCGGGCGTTCGGGCGGCACGCGGAAGGAGAAGGCCCACGATGCACGACATGATGGGCGGCGGGATGATGTGGGGCATGGGGCTGTTCGGGTTCCTGCTTATCGTTCTCCTGCTCCTCGGGATCGCCGCGCTGCTGAAGTACCTCTTCGGGAGCAGGCGGTGACGCGAGGGCGTGCCGCCGCGATCGTCGGCGCCTTCTTCGGGCTGGTCGGCCTTGGCGCAGCAGTGCTCGGCTTCGGCTGGCCCGGAGCCTCTTCGCGCGCCGGCAACGGGAAGGAGCCCGACCGCATCGCCCCGGGGCGGCGGATCTACGCGGAGCGCTGCGCGGCTTGCCACGGCGCCAAGCTGGAGGGGCAGCCCGACTGGCAATCGCGCCGCGCCGACGGGCGCCTGCCGGCGCCGCCCCACGATGCCACGGGACACACTTGGCACCACCCGGACGCGCAACTCATCGAGCTGACCCGGAAGGGCCTGACCGGCTTCCTGCCGGGCTACGAGAGCGACATGCCGGCCTTCGAGGGCGTGCTGACGGAACAGGAGATCGCGGCGGTGATCGCCTTCATCGTGAGCACCTGGCCCGCGGAGATCCGCCACCTCCGGGAGGAGCGCCTCGGCACAACGGGATCGCGATCATGACCGTCGGTGAGACAGGCACGAACACCAGCGGGAGAAATGCCGCCATGCAGGCGACCTCTGGTCAGCGGAGGGGGCTCCTGGCCAGCGCTCCCGCACTGCTGCGCCGGCGGAGGATCCAGATCACAGCTCTTGCCCTCCTGACCTTTGCCGGAGCGGTTGCTGCAGGCGGCTGGGGCTGGCTGGCCGCGACGGGACTAGCGCCGGCGCTCCTGAGCGTTGCGCCCTGCACCGCGATATGCGCGCTCGGCCTCTGCATGGGACGACGGAGCCATGGCCGGGGATACGCGGACTCAGTCGCCGGCCGCACTGCGGACCGTCAGCCATGACGGTCCCGCGCGACTTTGAAATGCCGGCGGTGGACGCCGCAAGGCCGGACGGGAACGCGCGGGGACGCGACAGGAGCGACTGGCTGCGCGCCCTGCGCATTTATCTGGCCGTGATCGCCGTGGGCAATCTCGTCTGGGAGAGCCTGCACCTGCCGCTCTACACCATCTGGTGGACCGGCACCGTCGGGGAGAATGCGTTCGCCGTCTTTCACTGCACGCTCGGCGACCTGCTGATCGCGCTCAGCGCGCTGACTCTCTCCCTGGTTCTCGCCGGCGGCCCGCATTGGCCGGTTACGCGCTTCCGGCGCGTCGCGGCCCTGACGCTCGCCTTCGGTGTCGCCTACACCGGCTTCAGCGAATGGCTGAACGTCGTGGTGCGCACGTCCTGGGCCTATTCGGAGCTGATGCCCCTCGTCCCGATGCCCGGCGGCTTCCGGGTGGGCGTCTCGCCGCTGCTCCAGTGGATGTTCGTTCCGTTGCTCGCCTTCTGGCGTGTGCGACGGAACGCAGGAGGTCACGGCCCCGTGGCTCGGCAAGGACCATGACGGGGCCGGGGCGCGACGGCGCAGGCCCGCCGGGTCTTCTGCGGAGGCCAGCCACGTCGCACGAGTGTCGTTCAATTCACCGAAGGAGGAGACTGCGATGCGAAGGATGAGTGCAACGGTGCTGGCCACCGCCCTTGCCGCGGTGGTCGTGGTCGGGGGCGCGTCTGGGCAGCCCGCCCAGCAGCAGAGCCCCGGCCCGATGGGTCAGGGCATGATGGGTCAGGGCATGATGGGCCAGGGCATGGGCTGGGGCATGATGGGCGGGGAC
>JADGHI010000637.1 GCA_019689515.1 Acetobacteraceae bacterium
AGCATCGGCCCAGCGGCCGCCAGAACGCAGCACGTGGATGATGCCGCTGATCACCCGCCGGTCGTCCACTCGCGGCACGCCCCGCGGCTTGTTCGGCAGGAGCGGCGCGAGTCGTCGCCACTGCCGATCATCCAGCCAGAACTCCCCGGACATCCCTCGCTCGCCTCCCGCCGCCCGAGAGGGTGAATCATGACCCCGCCCCAGCGGGAAGCCCGTTTATGGGTCCGGACCCTAGACACACCACGCCCCATGCTGACAGCGAGGGTGAGTCAGGAGCCGTTCTCCCTGGGAATTGTTATGTTAATGTTATGTGCCCCAGATCCTAGATGAACGGTTTGGCGCGCCAATGCGTCAGGTTTCTGGAATGATCTCTGTTAAAAAACCGATTAGATCGGCTCAAGGACTGCTCGCTTTTCAAAAGAATACGAATAGACTATCATTTTATCTTTTGGCTGTAGAGGTTGTTGCAGCAGAAGCCAAGAGTGGTGCTTCTCAAGCCACTGCGCGAAACTCTAAGGGGACCCGAAGTTAAGCCTATGTCATCGACGGCCGCGTCTGCCGCGCGCTTGGCGACGGCCGCGGCGGCGGTGCGCACGGTGGCGGCGTCGGCGTGCCCGGACAGGACCTCGGCCGTCCGGACCAGCGCCTGCGGATGGCGTCGAAGGCGGTCCGTGCACCCGCGCTGTCCGGCACGTCGGCTGGCGTGAGGGTGACCATCGGCGGTCGCCCGTCGGCGTCCACCGCGACGTGCCGCTTGGGAGCGCGCGAAGGCGCTGGCCTGCGCGACGTGATCGGGCGCTTCGAGGAGATCCGCGGGCTCTGGCGGGAGGTCGCCGCGCTCGGGGCGCGGCGGGCCGCATCGGCGCGCTCCCGGCGGTGACGACCCGCGTGAACCGTCCCGCGCTCAGCCCGTGATGGTCGGCGTCTGGGCGAAGCCGCCCAGCACCGCGCCGTAGACGGCCTGCCCGAGCAGGGTCGTGAGCGGCGTCCGGGAGCCGTAGTTCAGCCCCAGGAATCCCGGCGGCTCGAGCTGCCGGAGCGCGGTCGGCCCGTCGTATTCGGAGGCCATCCGCGGATGCGCGTAGGGCAGCAGCGGCAGCGCGCAGACCAGCAGAAACAGGCCGTGCAGCGCCCCGACAAGGGCGCCGAACCACCAGCTGTGCAGCCCTAGGCCGTCGAACAGCAGGAAGTAGAGGAACGCGAAGAGCCAGCCGCCGATGGTGTAGAGCGCGAAGCCGAGCATCACCGCCCGCCGCCGGTCGCCGGTGAAGAATGTACCAACCAGGAAGGGCAAGCTCAGCCGGGAGAGGCCCATCCCCTGGGCGCCCTGCAGGATGGTGGTCATCGCCACGGTCGCGAGCAGGCCCCAGAGCAGCAGGTCCGGCAGCCGCGCGGGCAGGTTTGCGAGCATCGCCGCGCCCTCCTCCGTCACCCGCTGCCCCGCCGCGCCCGCGCGAGGGCGAGCGCCGCGTTGATCAGGCCGACATGGGTGAAGGCCTGCGGGAAATTGCCGAGCGCGGCGCCCGTCCCGGGGTCGGTCTCCTCGGCGAAGAGCCCGACATCGTTCCCGAAGGAAAGGAGGTCGGCGAAGACGCGCTCGGCCGCCTCCGGCTCGCCGCGGCCCGCGAGGTTGTCCACGGCCCAGAAGCTGCAGATGCCGAAGGCGCCCTCCGGACTCGCCATCCCATCATAGCCGGACTCGTACCGGTACAGGAGCCCGCGACCGCAGCCGAGGCGCCGCTGGATGAAGTCGAAGGTGCCGCGCATGCGGGGGTCGCTCGCCGGCCGGTAGCCGAGGCAGGCCATCAGCAGCAGGGAGGCGTCCGGCGCGTCCCCGTCCAGCTCGCCCGCGTAGCTCGACACCGCCGGGTTGAAGCCGCGCGCCTCCAGCACCTCCGCGACCGCCGCGCGCTCGCGGCGGAACGCCTCCGCGGACACCCGCACCAGCCCGCGCGCGCCGAGATCGAGGAGCCGGTCGAGCGCCAACCAGCAGAGGACCTTCGAGAAGGTGTACTGGCGCGGCGCGCCACGGGCCTCCCAGATGCCCTGGTCGGGCTCGCGCCAGCGCCGGGCGACGGTGCCGCCCAGGCCGGCGAGGACGCGGGCCTCGTCGCGTTGCAGCCGGCCGCCGGCCGCGACGTAGTCGTACGCCGCGAGCACGACCTCGCCATAGACGTCGAGCTGGATCTGGGAGTGCGCAGCGTTGCCGATGCGGACCGGGCGCGAGCCGCGGTGGCCTTCGAAGTGGCCGAGCGTGCCTTCCGTCAGATCCGTTCGTCCGTACACGTCGTACATGACCTGTAGCTCCGGCCAGGTCAGGCGCGTCGCGTGCAGCAGCCAGCCGAGGAACGCCTGCGCCTCCTCGTGCAGCCCGAGGCCGGTGAAGGCGCGCATCGTCAGCGCGGCGTCGCGCAGCCAGCAGTAGCGGTAGTCCCAGTTGCGGTCGGCGCCGATCCACTCGGGCAACGAGGCGGTCGGCGCGGCGACCACGGCGCCCGAGGGCGCGAAGGTCAGCAGCTTGAGCGTGACGGCGCTGCGCAGGACGGTGTCGCGCCACGGCCCGTCGTAGCGGCAGCGCGCGGCCCAGCCCTCCCACCACGAC
>JADGHI010000638.1 GCA_019689515.1 Acetobacteraceae bacterium
CGCTTGGCCGTGGTGGCGTCGATGGCGAGCGCCAGCTCGAGGCTCGCCTGGTTGCGCGAGTGCATGGTCGCAAGCGGCAGCGAGGCACGCTTCTCGCTCTGCGTTCCCTGCTGGTAGTCGGCGTCGCGGTCCATGTAGACGACGCTGATGCGCTCGGGCAGCTCCACCTCCTGGGTGCGGCGCTCGCGCCAGCTCTCGCCAGTACGCTCGTCGAGCGGCACCAGGAGGTCGGCGCCGATGGTGGCCGCCGGTACCCGCCCGCGCGTACGGAAGCGGAGGAGGTCGTCGCTCTCCGCGGCATCGAAGAAGTAGGCCTGCGCCAGGGGCTCGATGGCGCCGCGCACGGTGGTCTGCCGCCCGATCACGTAGCCCGGCACCGACGGTGTGAGCTCGGCCACGTCGATATCGGCAAGGCCGAGACCGGCCCGGTTGCAGAGGTCGGCGACGATGGCCGACAGCGCCTCGCCCTCGCCTCCGCTGCGGTTGAGGAAGAGCCGCGCCCAGCCGCTCGTGCTGCGCACGAGATGGGTGTCGGTCACTGCGTCGTAGACCTGGGCGCCCCATTCGTCGACCGCACCCGGCCAGATCTCGTTGAGCACGATGGCGCCGGTCGCGGTGTCGAGCTGGACGACGCGCGTGCCGCGCATCACGGTCCAGCGCTGCCCCTTGAGCCGGCTCTGGCCGAAGAACGGACCCTCGTAGTTGATCTGGCTCGGGACGGCGGTCTTCCAGACGATGCCGGCATCCGCCCGCCACTTGAGCGTATAGATCGTCCCCGCCGATCCGCCGTTCGAGATCCGGGCCTGGAAGATCACGCTGTCGTCGGTGGCGTCGTAGGTGAGACCGCCGGCGGTGTCATAGAAGCCGGTGGCTCCGGCCTCGATCTCGGCGGGGGTGAAGCTCGCCACCTTCTCGAAGCTGACGCCCAGCGACTGGCCGGTGAGCGCATCGTACTGGGCGAGCGCCGAGACCCGGATGCGGTAGAGTCCGAGGCTCGCATGGTTGGTCCCCGTCCCGCTGCCGAGGAGCCAGCCCTCGCCGAAGCCTTCGCCGACCGCCCCGCCGATGGCGCCGCGCACGCGCGGCTCGGTCACCGCCTGGCCCGCGCCCCAGACGTAGCTCATGCCCTCGGCACGGATCAGGCCGACGTCGTCGAAGATCGAGCCTGTGAGCAGGAAGTCGATGCGGCCGGAGGGGCCATAGGCCGAGACCATGCCCATCCACGTGGTCGCGACGAAACGGAGGGTGGAATTCGAGAGCCCGTTGCTCGTCGAACCGAAGCGCCCGACCTCCTTCAGCGCATTTGGCTCGATGCGCAGGATCGGACGCGAGTTGCTCGACCCGGTGACAACGTAGAGATGGCCGTCCTCGCCGCAGAACAGCGTGGCGGGGAAGTTGTTGGGCGTGAGCTTGGTCACGTCCGTCATCCGCGCCTGCCGGTCCTCCTTCATGGTGCGCAGGCTGAAGCGATGGAGGCCGGCGGCATCGGCGTTGCTGCTCGACGAGACGAAGTAGCCGTAGCCGCGCCGCCAATCGACCGCGAGCTCGTCGATCTGGTATGAGCCGAAGTAGCCGCCCTCGCCCGTGGTGATGAAGTCGAGGAGCTGGTAGGGCTGCTGGGCGGCGCGGCGGAAGGTGATCTCAGCCGTGATGTTGGGGATGCGGTTGCCGTAGTCGGCGAGCGCCAGGTCCTCGAACACGATGAGGCAGAGCCTGCGATGGGCTGGCGCGCGCCCGGCGCCCACATGGGCCTCGATCAGGGGATCGGGCAGCTGGGTCTCGCTGCCAGGATAGAAGCGGAACCGCAGGTTGGGCTTGGCGACGTCCGGGCTCGCGCCGGTCTTGTCGTAGATAAGCTTGCCGTCGGCCCAGATGCGGAGCACGTCCTCGGCCGGCCCCTCGCCGAAGCTGAGCGCAAACGAGGCGAAGTAGGAGTAGCTGACCGAGGTCTGCGTCGCGCCTCCGCCGCCCTTGCCGCCCGCGCGCGTGCGGGTCACGTTCTGCTGCTCGCGGATGCCCGACGACCAGATCATGTTGCCAGCCATCCGGAGCGTGCCGTAGCCAATCGCGATCGACGCGCCGTAGGCGGACGAGGTGACGGTGAGGTCGCCCAGGCGCGGGCCCTCGGTGCGGATGTCCGGGCCCTTGCGCGGGAACAGCAGTTGGCCTGCGACCGCGCCGACCAGCCAGCCGGCCTGCCAGCCGACACCGATGGCGGAGCCGAGCGCGGCCCCGCCCACTGCAACGAGGATGGCCATGGATCAGACGACGGGCTTGCGGAAGCGGAAGGCGAACTTGACCTTGGCGAGCCACTCGCCGGCGTAGGGCTCCTCGATCACCTTGCGCCGGAGCGCATGGGCGTGGATGAGATGCGGATGGCTCAGCCGCTCGGTGAGGAAGCCGCAGTGGCAGGGATAGGCCTGGTCGGCGAAGACGAGCACGTCGCCCGGCCCTGCCTCCGGGATGGCGACGCTGTCCATGTTGGCGCGGAAGTGCTCGACTAGGGCGGATCGACATTCAGTTGTAGCGGGGCGCGAAACCTGATTCACCGTGGCAGTTGCGGCTGCCGCGGTGGATCAGATGGTGAAGCGGTACGA
>JADGHI010000639.1 GCA_019689515.1 Acetobacteraceae bacterium
GGTGACGCGCGACGAGGGTTGGGTCTGGCTACAGGCGCGGTTCACAGAGGTGGACGCGAACAAGGACGGCAGCGTCACTCTCGATGAAATCCGCGCCTATGCCGAGGCGCGGATCGGCGCGAACCGCCGAGGGGCGACGCCGTCGCCGCAGGCGCAGGAACGGTTCCGCGAGCGGTTCAGCCAGCGCGCGGGGATGATGTTCCGCTTCGTCGACGCCAACAGCGACGGTCGGATCACCCTCGACGAACTGCGGCCGGTGGCCGAGGCGTGGTTCCGCGCCCACGACGTCAACGGCGATGGCGCCCTCTCGCGCGACGAGGTGCGGCCCGGGCGCCGTGACTGGGCCGGTCGCGCTGGTCCAGGCCGCGGCGCAGGCCCGGGGCGCGGCGGTGCGGCACCGGCGGCAACGCCTGAGGGCGGCGCCACGGCGGCGCCCCAGCAGCAGGCGCCCGCGCAGCAGCGCTGAGACGTCGAGAGAACCGAAGGACCTGGAAGCCGGCCGGCCGCGCCCATCGCGGTCGGCCGGTGTCGATTCGGGATGGGGTGCCGTCGCTCGGCGAATCGGGCGTGCGACCCGAGACGCCTCCGGATCGAACCGTCCGCATCTGCCGCCGTGGCCGGGCGACGCCCGCCCCGCGGCGGCGCTGGGTGCCTCGGGGCTTTGGCGCCTCAGCGCCAGCCGAAGGCGTTGATGTTGCAGGTATGGACGCTTCGCCGCTCGGCGGCCGCGCCGTTCATGTAAACCACGCGCATGTCCACGGTGCAGACGCCGCCCGCCGGCAGGCCGATATGCACGGACTGGCCGGGTCCCAGCACATTGGGGCCGAGCCGGTCCGGCCCCCAGTTGCGGTCACTGGAGAGCGAGACGTAAAGTTCCCGGATCGTCGCGCCGGACCGGTTGACGAAGACGAAGGACGGGTTGCCCACCACCGCAGGGGCCGGCGAGATCGTCGCCCCGGCACCGCCGCCGATGCTCGCGCCAGCGCCGCCGAAGACGATCCGGCTCAGGCTGCAGGCGTTTACGCCCATGCGGGTGTCCTCGGCCCCGTTGGCGTAGCGCACCCGAACGTCGAGCATGCAGTCACCGAAATTCGGCGTCACCCAGACCTGCTGCCCGGCCGGCAGCACCGTCGCGCCCAGGATGTCCGGGCCCCAGTTCGACAGGCGGGAGGGCGAGACATAGGCCTCCTGGATGGTGATGCCGGAGGCGTTGACGAGCCAGAAGCGGTTCTGCGCCTGGGCTGGCGCCGCCGCCGTGATCAGTGCGGCGGCGAGGGCGAGGACGGCGAGGAAGGCTCTGCGCATGGGACTCCTCATGGCGGTGGGCCGGCGGGCCGCGCATCCATCCACCCGGCCGCGGACGGAAGTGGGACCGGCGAGCGGCGGCGTCGCGCGGCGGCGTCGCGCGGCGGCGGTCGAGCCATCGGCCGATCCGCCGGCCACCGCCTCCGGGGCCGGCCGGAAAGCGCTCCCTTCATCGCGCGTCGGTCGTTCAGCGGTTCGATCGGCGACGCGTGCCGCGTCGTGGAACGCGGCACCGGGCAACGGCGACCGCGTAATGATATCATCGCGATTCAAGCCAGGGAATTGGGGGCCGGAGGCTTGCTTCACGAACGCTTGAGTGCAAGCTTCTGCCCCTGGATGGTCGAGCTGGAGAGGATCGGAGGATGGCGCGTACCGGCGAGGAGCCGCACCGGCAGCAGCAGGCAGCGCTGCTGCGCGAATTGCGCCAGGCGATCGGGGAATTGCGGGCGGATCTGCTGGTCACGCAGGCGGCCCTGGCTTCGCTCGCCGCCGATGTCGCGCGCTTGGCATCGGAGCCCGAGCACATGCTCGGCTCGCTGAACGCCAAGGTTCTGGGCTTTGCCGAGGCGGCCGCGCGCGGCCTGCCGGCGGGCGCCGGGCGGCCGGAGGCGGTGACCGCCGCCGCGGCGCGATTCGCCGATTGGGCGGAGAGCTTCCTTCACAACAGGGGGGAGTGACGCGGCCGCCGTCACACGCGCGGCCACGCCGGCGCACCGCCCCCCACGGGCGCAGCCGGCGGATTCTGGTGCTCGGCGCCGGCGGGCATGGCAAGGCGGTGCTCGACCTGCTGCTGGCGCTACGCGGGCCAGGCTCGTTCGAAGTGGCGGGGCTGGTGGATGCCGTGCGGCGTCCGCCGGCCACTGTGCTCGGTGTGCCGGTGCTCGGCGACGAGGGATTGCTTCCGGCGCTGCGGGCGGAGGGCGTGACGGACGCCGCCCCGGCGATCGGCGACAACGCGGCGCGGGCGGCGGCGGCGGCGCGGCTGACGGCGCTCGGCTTCACCCTTCCGGCGCTGGTGCATCCGGCGGCGGTGGTCGGCCGCGGCGCGGAGATCGGCGCCGGCGCGGTGGTGATGGCGCGTGCGGTTGTCGGCCCGGACGCACGGATCGGTGCGCTCGCGCTGATCAACACGGGCGCGATCGTCGAGCATGACTGCGTGGTGGAGGAGGCGGCGCACGTCGCGCCGGGCGCGGTGCTGACCGGCGGCGTCCGGGTCGGCGCGCGGGCCTTCGTCGGCGCAGGCGCGGTGGCGCGGCCGGGGGTGCGCATCGGGGCCGGGGCGATCGCTGTCG
>JADGHI010000640.1 GCA_019689515.1 Acetobacteraceae bacterium
CCCCGGCCCCTCCGCCATCGGCTGCTCCTGCGGCCCCGGCCGCCTCTGCCCCGGGTGCCGCGACTCCGGGCCGGCCGGGGGGGCGTGGCAGCGGCGGCGCACCGGTGCCGCAGGGTGGCAGTGGGACCGTCAGGGCGGGCCAGCCAGCACCCACGCCCGCCGAGATCCAGCGCGTGCTGCGCCTCCTGCAGGACGAAACCCGGCGGGCGGAGCTGATCCGCACCCTGGAAGTGCTCGCCGCGGCCAGCGGGGGTGCCCGCAACGGCTCGGCGGCGCCCGCCGCCACCGCGACGCAAGCCCCGCCGGCGGACCCTCCGGCCGAGGCCGCCGCGCCTTCCCAGGCGCCGCCGGGCCAGGCAGCGGCCAATGGAAGCGCCGGCGCCCCGGCGGCACCGGAACCCGCGCTGCTCGCCCCGAACACGCTCGGCGCGCAGCTCCTGAGCGGCGCCTCGCAGCGGCTCTCGGCCCTGTCCGACCAGCTCGTCGCGGCCGCGCAGGCGGTCACCGACCTGCCCGCGCTTGTCGCCAGCGCCTCCGCGGTCGTGGACGATCCGGTGACGCGGCGCCGCGTGCTCGACGCATCCTGGAAGCTCGGCCTGGTCTTCGGCCTCGGCCTGCTGTCCGAGTGGCTGGTCTGGCGCGCGCTGCGCCGTCCGCGCGAGGCGCTGGACGCCATGGCGCCGCGCCCCGGCGCCGCCTGGAACTGGCTCAAGCGCGTCCCGCTCGTCATCGGCCGGCTGATGCTGGACCTGGTGCCGATCGGCGCCTTCGCCGCCGTCTCCTACGGCCTGATCGGGGCGGTGCAGCCGCTGCCGACGACGCAGCTCGTCATGCTCACCGCGAACCATTCCTACATGGCGCTGCGAGCGGTGATGGCGACCTCGCGCATGCTGCTCTCGCCGGCCTCGACGCATCTGCGCCTGATCCCCTGCAGCGACGAGACGGCGGCCTACATCACGATCTGGCTCCGGCGCATCCTGCTGGTGCTCGTGCTCGGCGGCGCGGTGGCCGAGATGGGGCTGCAATTCGGCCTGTCCTGGTCGGCCTACGACTCGATCCTGCGGTTCTCCCTGCTGGTCGTCTCGCTGCTGCTGGTGGTCGTCATCCTGCAGAACCGCACGGCGGTAGCCGACCTGCTCCGTGCCCCGCCGCTCGGCGAGCACGAGGCGCCGGAGCAGGCGCGGCGGCTGCTGCGCGGGCTGCGCGACCGCTTTGCCGAGGTCTGGCACCTGCTCGCCATTCTCTGGCTGCTCGCCGCCTGGGGCGTCTGGGCGCTGGAGATCGAGAACGGGTTCCAGCGCCTGCTCCGCGTCTCGGCGATGACGCTGGTGGTCGGCGCGGTGGCCAAGCTCGCCGATGCCGGGCTGCGGCGGGTGATCGACCGGGCCTTCCGCATCAGCCACGATCTCGCCAGCCGCTATCCGGGGCTGGAGCTGCGGGCCAACCGCTACCTGCCGCTGCTGAAGGGGATCGTCTCCGGCTTCATCGTCTTCATCGCCCTGCTGTTCCTGCTCGAGGCCTGGGGGATCGACGCCTTCGACTGGTTCGCCCGCGGCAGGCTCGGCAACCGGCTGCTCGGCTCGCTGGTCTCGATCGGGCTGACCGTGGTGATCGCGATCGCGGTGTGGGAGGCGGCGAACGCGGCCATCGCGCGGCACCTCGCGCGGCTCTCGCGCGATGCGCAGGCGGCACGCTCGGCCCGGGTGCGCACGCTGCTGCCGATGCTGCGCACGGCGCTGTGGGTCGTGATCGCGCTGTTCGTGGTGCTGAACACGCTCTCCGAGATCGGGGTGAACGTGGCGCCGCTGCTCGCCGGCGCCGGCGTGGTCGGCCTCGCCATCGGCTTCGGCTCCCAGACGCTGGTGCGGGACGTCATCACCGGCGTCTTCCTGCTGTTCGAGGACGCGGTGGCGGTGGGCGACGTGGTGCAGCTCGGCGGGCTCTCGGGCGTGGTCGAGCAGCTCTCGATCCGCTCGATCAAGCTGCGCGCGACGGATGGCAGCGTGCACATCATCCCGTTCAGCGCCGTGACGACGGTGACCAACATGACCCGCGACTTCGCCTTCGCGGTGCTCGACCTGACGGTGAACTACGCCGAGGACACGGACCGCGTGGCGGAGGTGATGCGGGCGGTGGCGGCCGAGATGCGGGCGGAGCCGAGATGGGCCACGGCGATCCGCGACGACATCGACGTCTGGGGCGTGGAGAAGCTGTCCGATACGGGCGTCACGGTGCGCGCGCGGATGAAGACCGAGCCGTCCCAGCGCTGGGCCGTGGCGCGCGAGTTCAACCGGCGCATCCGCAAGGCGTTCGGGGAGAAGGGCATCGCCTTCGCCGCGCAGCCCTGGGCGCGGTCCCCGGATGCCGCGGCGCCGCCGCCTCCGCCGCCGCCCGCCGAGCCCGCGGCGGCGGAGCCTTCGCCGCGCGCGGCCGAGTAGCGCGGCGCCCCGCGCGCGCGGCGTCAGAACCCGCCGCGCACGAGCGCGATGACCGCCACCCCCGCCGCGATCGCCGCGGCGAGGTTGCGTGTCGCGGCCTGCACGCCCACCACGGCCGCGGCGCCCGCCCCCGGGGCGCGGGCCGGCGC
>JADGHI010000641.1 GCA_019689515.1 Acetobacteraceae bacterium
GTTGTGGCTTGCGCTCCGGCTGGGTGGCCGCTGCCCCCTTGGTCGCCGGAGAGGCACGATTCGCTGTCACAGTCCTGGTCGTGGTCCTGGTCGTGGTCGTGGTCGTGGTCGCCGTCTTCTTCGGCACCGGTTTCGATGACTTTGCGTTCCGGATCGCCGCTGCCGCCGTTGCCTTGGCAGGACGCTTGGCGTTCGCGGCCGAGGCAGCGGCGGGGCGGCGCGGCTTCTGGGAGGTGGCGCCCGCCGTCTTCGCCTTCCTGGCAGAAGGCGCAGCGGCGCTCGTCGCGGGACGCTTCCTCGCGCTCACGGCCGGGCGCCGGGCCGCGGCGGATTGCTTCTTCTTGTCGCGTTCCGCCAAGGTCCCGCCGGTCCCGGCCCTGCTCGCTGATCCTCCGCCGGATGACCGCTTCGCGTTCTTGTTATTCGCCCGGGCGGATGCCTTCATGAACAAGTCATCTCCTCAGCGCTGCGCAAAGGACGCGGGTCCAGCGTCCGGGCGACCGAGGCGGAGCGCGGCACACCGAGGGCGTCTCTTCGCGGCGCCCCCACCCGGCGGTCGTTCCCGTATGCCGCCCCACGATATCGAGCCATGTAGGGCCGATGCACACGAATTTCAGCGTCGCCGCAGCAGCGCACGCTCAGCCGTCCCGCCCGCGGTCCGTTCCCTCCATCGTCACCGCGCCGCCCAGCCCCACCTCCCAACCTCCACCGCCTTCGGGCGGGGAGTTCATCATGGCGCTGGAACCATACCAGAAATCGGCTTGCGCGTCAGCCCCCGGCAGGACCTCGGGGAGAAGCATCCCGCCTGGCGCGATGAATCCCGGATTTCTGCGCATCCGTCCCAGCCCGGCGCTGCGTTGCGCGGAGGCAGCGGCAACCGGCCGCCCCGGCCCGCCGCCCCGTCCGGGGTGGCCCGGGTACGCGGCGGGCTGCCCCTTCAGCTACCCGGATTAGGGCTGAACAGCGCCTTCTTGCCGGGCTTGTCCTTCCACTCGTCGGCGTCGGGCGGCGGCTCGCCCTTACGGGTGATGTTCGGCCACTGGGCCGCGTAGGTGCGGTTGAGCTCCACCCACTCGGCGGCCTTCTCGTCACTGTCCGGCACGATCGCCTCGGCGGGGCACTCCGGCTCGCATACGCCGCAGTCGATGCACTCGTCCGGATGGATGACGAGCATGTTCTCGCCGACATAGAAGCAGTCGACGGGACACACCTCGACGCAGTCCATGTACTTGCACTTGATGCAGTTCTCGGTGACGACGTAGGTCACGGTGCCGGAGTCTCCTGGGGATCGCCGGGTCCCCGGGGGCGGAGGCGCGGCGGCCTGAGCGGCGCACGCCCCCCCGCCATCAGCCGATTCGGCGGCGGCAGGGAACGCGCGCCCGGGGCGACAGATGGACCGCGCGCGCGCCGCTGGCAAGGCGTTACCGGCGCAGGGCCGGGATGCGCAGCGGGAGACTCGGGAAGCGCGCCGAAACCAAGCCGGCTCGCCCCGTTCCGGCCGGCCTGCCGCTCCCTGCGCTCCGTGTCAGGCGAAGATCTCGCCCAGGGCGCGGATCGTGTGCAGGGCGCGCTCCTGCGGCAGGCCCGGCCACTGCACGCGCATGATGAAGTGGTCCACCCCGAGCGTCTCCCGGTAGCGCGCGATCTCCTCCTTCACCGAAGCCTTGTCGCCGATGAGGAAGCGGTCGCGCACGAACTGCTCGAAGGGCATGCCGAAGGCCTGCTCGTCATTCGCCTGGCGGCCGACGCCCCAGGAGGCGTAGGCGCTGTATTTGTAGTGCAGCGCGGCGCGGCACTCCTCGAAGGCGGTGGCGTGCGAGGTGCCGATGTAGCATTCGCGCGTCAGCGGCCATTCGCGCGGCGTCCGGCCCGCGGCGGCCAGTTCCTCGCGATAGGCCTGCATCTGTGCCGCCGCGGTCTTCAGCGTGATCGTGTTGACGATCAGCCAGGCGTCGCCGATTCGCGCCGCGCGCCGCACTGCGGGCTCCGCCATGCCGGCGATGTAGATCGGCGGGCCGCCGGGCGTCACCGGCCGGGCGCTGAGGCTCGCCTCCTCCACGGTGTAGAAGCGGCCGCGATGGGTCACGCGCTCCTCCGAGAACAGGCGGCGGATCAGGCCGATGCTCTCGGCGAGGCGCGGCGCGCGCTCCTTGATCGGCACGCCGAAGGCGGTGAACTCCGTCTCGCGGTAGCCAAGGCCGACGCCGAGCACGTACCGGCCGCCCGAGAGCAGGTCGAGCGTCGCCGTCTCCTCCGCCACCATCACCGGGTTGAGGAGGGGCAGGATGCGGATGTTGCAGCCGACCGTCATCCCCTCCGCCTCGCGCAGCAGCCAGGCGAGGAGCGGGATCGGCTGCGGCATCTGCACCGGGCCGATCAGGTAGTGGTCCGGGAACCAGAGCGAGGCGAAGCCGGACTGCCGGGCGGTGCGGACCTGCTCGGCGAGTTCCGGCAGGCGGGCGGCGAGGTCGTCGCCGACGGGGAACTGGGTGTTGAGGAACAGGCCAAGCTTCATTCCTGGACTCCCTCCGCGGCGGGGGGGCGGCGGGGGGGGGGCGGGGGGGGGGGGGGGCGCGGGGCGCGG
>JADGHI010000642.1 GCA_019689515.1 Acetobacteraceae bacterium
GCGATCAGCTCGCCGCGCACCACGGCGCGGTCGCCGACGGTGCGCACCAGCTCGACCGGGCGGCGGCGCGCCACCCCGTCCTGCAGCACGAAGACGAAGCGCCCGTTCTGCCCGGTCTGCAGCGCGGCCGAAGGGACGGTGATCGCGTCCGGATCCACGCGCGGCGTCAGCGTCACCTGCACGTACTGGCCCGGCCAGAGTCGCTCCTCCGGATTGCGGAAGCGGGCCTTGAGCGCGATCGTGCCGGTCTGCACGTCCACCGAGCTGTCCACGAAGACCAGCTCGCCCTCCAGCGGCGCGCCGGTGTCGTTCTCCACGCGCGCCAGCACGGTGGGCGCCGGCGCGGCGCCGGTCGCCGCCGCCTGCATCGCCGCCCGGATGTCGGGCAGCCAGCGCTCGGGCACCGAGAACTGCACCAGGATCGGGTCCATCCGGGTGATGGTGGCGAGCGCCGTGTTCTCCGCCTGGCGCACGAAATTGCCGGCCCGGAGCGGCAGCGCGCCGAGTCGCCCGTCCATCTCCGCCGTGATGGTGGCGAATTCGATGCTGAGGCGCGTCTGCGCGGCCAGCGCCTCGCCGGCGCGGACATTGGCGGCGGCGGCGGCGGCCTCGGCGGTCGCCTGCTCCAGGCGCTGCTGGGCGGCGAAGCCCTCGCCGCGCAGCGACTGGTAGCGCGTCTGGTCGGCCCGGGCGCGCTCGAGGAGGGCGCGGTCGCGCGCGATCTGCGCCTCCTGCTGGGCAAGCAGGGCGCGGCTCATGCGGGAATCGAGGGTGAACAGCGGCTGGCCGCGGCGGACCATCTGGCCCTCCTCGACGTGGACGGCCTCGATCTGGCCATCCACCCGGGTGCGGACCGTGACGACGGCCTCCGGCACGACGATGCCGTTGGCGAGCACTTCCACAGGGAGAGGGCCGCGGCGCACCGGCTCGGTCGCCACGGCGACCGCCGGGCCCTGCTGCGGGGCAGAGGCGGGTCTGCTGCTCGCCGGGCTTCCGCCGGCGGCCGGACGGCCGCCACTGGAGGCGGCGGTCGCCTGGTTGCCAAAGACCGCGGGCAGCCGCCAGCCATTCGCGTCGAGATACCGCCAGCCCGCGGCGGCGCCGGCCAGGAGGACCACGGCGAGGACCAGAGTGCGTGCGCGGCGCGACGATCCCATCCTCTATCCTGCCAAGTGCCCCGGATTCCCTGCGCGACCGCAAATGGCGACGGCCACGGCGCCGGGTAGGGCCATTCACGTTTCGTTACACGCCACGCGTCCCGTCTGCGGGAACAGGTGCATGCGCGACCGCTCGCCCGAGCCCGGGCAGGGGCGCGCGCGGGCGAGATTAATCTCGCCAGCCGAGCCGGTCCAGCGGATTGCGGTGGCCTACCGTTCCGCCGCCGCGGCCCGCCCGCCGCCGTTCGAGCGTCATCCGGGCGGGCGTCGCTTGACCCTCCGGAGGACGGTTTCCATCTCGGCCACCGGAAGTGGGTGACCGCACGGTGGGTATGTCGCGCTTCCTCATCGGACTGGGCCTCGCGATCCTGCTCCTCGGCCTGCTGTGGCCGGTGCTGACGAGACTCGGACTCGGCCGGCTGCCCGGCGACATCCTGATCCGCCGGGAGGGCTTCACCTTCTACTTCCCGCTGACGACCGGGCTGCTCCTGAGCCTGGTGCTCAGCCTGATCCTCTGGCTGATACGGCGGTAGGGCGGGCGGGGCGCAGTCTTCGCGACGACCTCCGCGCCGATGTTGCCGCCGGCGCCGGCGCGGATCTCCGCCACCACGGGCTGGCCGAAGGCCGTGCCCAGGCGCTGCGAGACGGCGCGGGCGAGCGTGTCCAGCCGCCCTCCGGTGGAGAGGGGACGACGATGCGGACGGGGCGCGTCGGCTAGGCGCCGCCCTGGACATGGAGGCGCCACGCCTTGGCATGCCGTTCCGGAGGCGTGCGTCGCGGACGCGCCTGCTCCCACCATGCCCCCGACGGCCGGCGGCGCGCCACGGCCGGCTCTCCGCAGCGGAGCCGGGCGGGATCAGGCCTTGTGGTAGAGGGTGGGGATCGCCGCATCCACGACGACATCCACCAGCATCGGCCCGTCGGAGCGGCAGGCCTCCGCCAGTGCCGCGTCCAGCGCCTCCACGCGCGTGACCTGCGCGCCGGGGCAGCCCATGCCGCGGGCGAGGCTGACGAAATCCAGCCCGGGCAGGTCAATGCCCGGCGCGTCGCGCACCTGCATCACCTGGCTGAAGGAGCGCAGCGCGCCATAGCCCGCGTTGTTGACGACGACGACCGTGACCGGCAGCCGGTGCTGCACGGCGGTCCACAGCGCCTGGGGCGTGTACATCATCGAGCCGTCGCCGATCAGGCACACCACCCGGCGCTCCGGCCTGGCGAGCGCGATGCCGACCGCAGCGGGGAGCGCATAGCCCAGGCCGCCGCTCGCCATGGTGAAGAAGCTGCCCCAGCGCCGCATCGGCATCTGCGCCTGCATCGCCGGGCGGTGGGAGGGCGCCTCCTCGACCAGGATCGCGTCCTCCGGCATCGCAGCGTGCAGGCGGTGCAGCAGGTAGGCCGCGGGGATCGGGTTCGCCGGTGCGGGCGG
>JADGHI010000643.1 GCA_019689515.1 Acetobacteraceae bacterium
TTCCCATACAGCGCACGTCCCCCACCACCGCCGCGCATCCATCCGGGTGGCCCGGCCGGCAGCCATCCCCTCCCCGCCTCCTCCGGCCAGCGGGGCACCGATGGCACCACCGCAACGGTCTCGGACAGGCGCGCGATCCGCTCGCGGATCGTCGGATGGGTCCGGAACCAGCGCAGCCACCGCGCACCGCTGCGGCTGGCGAGGCGTTCCCAGTCGTCGCCCTGGATGCGCTCGAGCCGCATCAGCGCCGAGGCGAGGCCCGCGGGGTCGCCAGTCAGCTCGACGGCGCCGGCATCCGCCAGAAGCTCGCGCCGCCGCGAGAGCGAGAGGATGAGCAGATCGCCGAGCAGCGGCGCCGCCATCAACAGCAGGAAGGCGATGGGCGACGGCGCCTCGCCCGCCGCCATCAGGATCGGGAACCAGAGCAGCAGCATCAGCGCGCCGAAGTTCGCCATGAGCCGGGTGAGCGAGGCCGCAGCAGCCGCGAGCCGCATCACCCGCACATCCCCGTGCCGGAGATGGGCGATTTCGTGCGCAAGCACCGCGGTGACCTCGCGCGGCGGAAGGGCACGCAGCAGGGCGAGGGTGAAAGCGATGCTCGGCCGCGCACGATCGCCCGCGGCCATCGCCTGCAGCACCGGCGAGGGCAGCAGGAACAGCGCCGGCGCCCGTTGCAGGCCGGCGCGCCGGGCCAGCGCCCGGACCGTCGCGTGCAGCTGCGGCGCCGCCTCGGGCGGCAGCGGCACGCCGCCGAGAAGCTGGCGGAAGACGGCACTGCCCGGCGCGGGGTCGAACAGCAGCAGAGCCAGCGCCGCGCTGGCCGCCACGAGCAGACCCATCGGCCCGGCGACGATCAGCCCGGACAGCGCCGCGAGCGCGGTGAGGCCGAGCAGCAGCAGCGCCGACTGCCAGCGGTTCAGCCGCGCCTGCCGGGCCAGCGCGGGGGCGTCGATCGCCAAGCGGTAGGCCACGCCGCGCTCAGCCCTCGCCGCTGCCGTGGACTCCGCCGGAGCCGCTGGCTTCAGCCGTGGCAGCGCGCAGCGCCGCGAGGACCTCCGTGCGCAGCGGTTCCGGCAGGCGATCGAACGCCGCGCTCACCTGCCGCAGCGCGCGGCGCAGCCCGTGGACCTGGTCGAGCAGGTTGAGCGCCACCTCCACCCCCTCCGCATTCACCCCGAGCCGCTCGGTGAGGTCGCGGATCAGGGCGGCGCGCGCCAGATCGGCCTCGGACATCTCCGGCCCGGCGCCGATCCAGCCGGCCGTGGCCCAGGTCTGGAAGGTCTGCTCGCTGATCTCGGCGTGGAGCAGGAATTCGGCGCGCGCGATCATTCCCTCCCCTCTCGCGGGTTGTAGGCGCGGCCGGCCTCCCAGCCGCGCAGAAAGGCCTCCAGTTCCGGGTCGGGCTTGTCGGGCAGGAAGACGCGCAGCTCGGCGAAGGCGTCGCCGCGGGTGCCGTCCGGGCGCGGAACGCCGCGGCCGCGCAGGCGCAGCACCGTGCCGGTGTTGCTCCCGGGCGGCACGGTCACCCGCACCGGACCGGCCGGGGTCGGCACTTCGACCTTGGCGCCGAGCACTGCCTCGGTGATGCTGACCGGCAACTCCAGATGGATGTCGTCGCCGCGGCGGGTGAAGCGGTGATGCCCGCCGACTTCGAGCTCGACGAGCAGATCGCCCGGCGGCCCGCCGCCGAACCCAGGCGCGCCCTTGCCGCGCAACCGCAGCACCTGCCCGTCATGCGCCCCTGGCGGCACATGCACGTCCACCACCGAGCCGTCCGGCAGGGTGAGGCGCTTGGTGGCGCCGTTGATCGCCTCCAGGAAGTCGATGTGCAGGCGGCCGCGCAGGTCGCTGCCGCGCATCCGGATGCCGCCGCCCTCGAACCCCTCGCCGGGGCGCCGCCCCGCTCCGCTGCGCCCGAAGATCGCGGCGAGCAGGTCGTCGGCGTCGAGGATGTCCGCGAAGCCGGAGTCGGAGGCGTAGGCGTCGCCGGCCGTGCCGGCATGCTCGCGCCAGTAGCGCCGGGGCTGCGGACGCTCCGCGCCCGTCGCGTCGATCTCGCCCCGGTCGAAGCGGGCGCGCTTCTCAGGGTCGCTCAGCAGGTCGTAGGCCGCGCTGACCTTCTTGAAGCGCTCCTCCGCCGCCTTGTCGCCCGGGTTGAGATCCGGATGCAGCTTGCGCGCGAGCTTGCGGTAGGCGCTCCGGATCTCCTCGGCCGAGGCGTCGCGCTTGACGCCGAGCAGTGCGTAGGGGTCGTCGGAGGCCTCGCTCATGGCATGGCCCACTCTGCCGGATCGGCGCCCCGACGCGGCGGCGCGGCGGCGGCGCCGTCGAGCGCTGCGGGGGAGCGACCGTGGAGCACCTGGAGCACCGGGCGGACCGGCCGCCTTATGGGCTCGACCATGCCTTTGCTCTCCTTCTCGCGAGGAACGGGCCGCGCCGGCCGCGACCTGCCGCCCCGGAACGCGTGGCATGGGCCTAAGACGGCATCGCCGCGCACGCCGTCAAGGTGCCGCCGGCGACGCGTCGGACCGCGCGTCCGCTTCCCCGCCCCGCCGCCTGCGCACCCGCGGGCGCGGCGC
>JADGHI010000644.1 GCA_019689515.1 Acetobacteraceae bacterium
TCCCCGGCCAGCCCCCGTGCCGCGGCCACGGGCGACCAAAGCGCCAGCCCGACCGCGAGCGGCAGCAGCCAGACGATGCGCGCTTGGTAGCGGTCATGCGGCCCGCTCAGCGCGCCGGTGGCGAAGGCATTGCCGAGCAGTCCCGCCAGCACGCAGGCCAGCAGGCCGAGCCGGAGCCTGTCCCCGGCCCTCGCCGCACGCCACAGCGCGACCGGCGCCAGCAGCGCGGCGAGGAGCAGCACCGGCAGGTGTGGCAGGAGGAAGGGCGCCGCCAGCGCCTCCAGCGCGCCGCGCTTCTGCGCCCCGGCGAGGTACGCCTCCAGTTCGCGCGGCGGGAAGTTCGCGGCGATCTCGCGGCCGGGGATCACCGTGATGAAGCGGTTGTGCAGCGTGTCGCCGACCCGCACCGAGACCAGTTGCCGCAGGGTGTTGCACAGCATCGCCCCGGCCACGCCGAGCGGCTCGCGCAGCACCGTCGCACGCAGGATCGCCTGCGCCTCCGGCGCCATCTGCGCGCCCCCGGGGATGCCGCCCTCAAGGGGTGTGCCGTCCGGCTCGCGGTAGAGCGGGCTGTCGTCGGGCGACCACAGGAACTCGTCGGAGTCCATCGGCAGTCGGTCGAGGAAGCCGCAGAGGCGCCAGCCCGTATCAGGGCAGAGCGCATGCAGCGTGCGCGTCGCCGGCCCGTCCTGCTGCAGCCGCGCCAGCAGGAAGGTCGCGCCGTAGGGAGAGACCGCGATCCGGCCATGGCCGATCGCGTTGCTCGCGAGCAGCAGCGCGAGTGCCACGCCGAGCGGCTCCGCCGCGCGCAGCGTGGGGCGCACCCGCTGCCAGGTCAGCGCGAACACGACGGCGATCACGGCCGCGGCGACGATGAGATGCGCGAGATGCGACGCGATCGCGAGGGTGGCGAGCACGCCGAGATACCATGCCTCGCCGCGGCCGAGCCTCTCGCGCGCCAAGCCGAGCAGGAACAGGCAGAGCACCGTCACCGGCGCGAAGAGGTCCGGCATCAGGAAGGCCGCCGTCCAGGGCGCGCTCGTCAGCGCCGCCAGGCCAGCCGTCACCGCGAGATGGCCGATGGGCGAGGCGGTGCCGCGCAGCGCCCGCTGCGTCACCCAGAGCAGGTGCGACAGGATCAGCCCCTGCGCGACGAGCGGCCCCCAGAGCGAGAGGCGCAGATGGAACAGGTGCAGGAAGGGCCCATAGACATAGGGCTTGTCCCAGATCATCAGCGGGACGAGGGTCTGGGCCAGGAACGCCCCGGTGTCGCTGAAGACGATCGGATAGCCGTTGAGGAAGGCCGGACAGACCAACAGCGCGGCGCCGGCGAGCACCGCCGCAAAGCTGGCGGCGCCGCCGCCCGCGCGCGACCGCCGCGGGGGCGGCGGGATCATTCCGCCGCGGGTTCCGCTTCCCGCTGGCGGCGGGCCGGCGCCCCCTCACCCGGCGCATCCGCCGCAACTTGTTCGCCCCAGCGCGCCGCCGCCGCCTCGTCATCCGCGCGCGCCTCGACCCAGCGCCGCGTGCCGTCGGCGAACTCCTCGCACTTCCAGAACGGCGCGCGAGTCTTGAGCCAGTCGATCAGGAAGGCGCAGCTTTCCAGCGCCGCGGCGCGGTGGGTGCTCGCGGTCAGCACCAGCACGATCGGCTCGCCGGGCAGGATGCGCCCGACCCGGTGGATCACCGTGCAGCCGGTGAGTGGCCAGCGCGCCTCGGCCTCCGCCGCGATGCGGCGCAGCGCGCGCTCGGTCATCGCCGGGTAGTGCTCGAGCACCATCGCGGCGAGCCCGTCATCGGCGCGGCAGACGCCGAGGAAGCTCGCCACCGCGCCGACATCGGTGCGTCCCGCGGTCAGCGCAGCGGTCTCCGCCGCCAGGTCGAACAGCGCCTCCTGCACCCGAACCGTCGCCATGGCTGGCCTCAGCCTCCCGTCACCGGCGGGAAGAACGCCACCTCGTCACCGGGCGCGACCGGCGTGTCGGGGGTGGCGAATTCCTGGTTCACTGCCGCCCGGACCAGGCGCGGCTCGGCGAAGGCTGCGGCATGCCCCGGGCTGCGCGCGGCGAGCCAGCGGATCAGGCCCGCGACGTCGCGCACCTCGTCCGGCGGCGGCGCGGCCTCCTCCTCGGCGAGGCCGATCTTCTGCCGCAGCCAGGCGAAATAGAGCACGCGCATCCGGGCATCCCTCATGCGTCACACGCCGTCTGCGGGCGGGCCGCACACGGGGCGAGGCGACGGGTGGGGCTGCGCCGGTCTGGCGTCCGCGGCATCGGTCGGCCTCGTTCAGCGCGGCGTCGGCACGACGCGGATGCGGCCGTCGGGCCCGATCAGGGTCGTCGTCGGCCCCTGCGGAATGGCGACGCCGCCACCCGCCGTGCCTGGCTCGTTGAAGGTCTGGTAATTGTCCGTCCCGCCCGTGGTGACCGCATTGCCGCCCGGATAGGGGATGACACGCCCGTCGGCGCGCTCCGGCGGAGGCGTCACGGGCAGCGCCGGCGGCTGCGCCGGCACGCGGAGCTCGGCCCCCGGCTGAGACGGCGGTGGCGGCGGGGAGGCTGTCTCTTATACACATAA
>JADGHI010000645.1 GCA_019689515.1 Acetobacteraceae bacterium
ACCGCGGCGGGACCGGCCTCGCGATAGGCGCGCATGTTGGTCTCGCGCTGCCGCTCGAACAGGCGGCGCTCGAGCGCCGCGCCCTTCTCGGTCAGCGCGAGCAGGCGCTGGCGGCGGTCGCTCCGGCCGGGGGACTGGGTGACGTAGCCCTGCTCGACGAGCGGCGTCAGCACTCGGCCGAGCGACTGCTTGGTGATGCCGAGGATCGCCAGCAGCTCGCCCACCGTGATCCCCGGGCGGCGGCCGACGAAGTGCAGCACGCGGTGATGCGCGCGGCCCATGTCGAGCTCGGAAAGGATCGCGTCGGCGCCGGCGGTGAACTCGCGATAGCCGAAATAGAGCAGGT
The DNA here is from genome assembly GCA_019689515.1 of Acetobacteraceae bacterium. GTDB lineage: Bacteria > Pseudomonadota > Alphaproteobacteria > Acetobacterales > Acetobacteraceae > Caldovatus. The sequence goes on from JADGHI010000645.1 coordinate 347, forward strand.
CCTGGGCGAGGCGCAGTTCCTCCTCGCGCAGGAACAGGAGCTGCCGTCCGGCGGCGAGCGGCGCGGCGGAACGGGCGGCGCCGGCGGTCGCGCCACCGCTGCCGCCTGCCCCGCCGCTGGCCGGTCCCGCCGCCGCCACGCTGTCGCCCGTCTTGGCCGGCATGGCTGCTCCGCTTTCGGTTTTGGTCAGCATCATTGACACATCTCGAAGGGTGATTCTACCATGAGCCTGCTGCGAGCAACGAAATTGCGCCGTTCAGGCCGCTTATTTGGAGGACCGCCATCATGGCGCTGGTTCCCTACGACGATCGCGACGGATGGATCTGGTGGGATGGCCAGATGGTTCCCTGGCGCGACGCCAAGCTGCACGTGCTGACCCATGGGCTGCATTATGCCAGCGCGGTGTTCGAGGGCGAACGGGCCTATTCGGGCCATATCTTCAAGCTCCGCGCGCATACCGAGCGGCTGATCAATTCCGGCCGGCTGCTCGGCTTCGAGATTCCCTGGACGGCCGACCAGATCGACGCCGCCTGCAAGGAGACGCTGGCGAAGAACGGCCTGACCGACGCCTATGTCCGCCCGATCGCCTGGCGCGGCCCGGAGGAGATGGGTGTCGCCGCCAAGGCCACCAAGGTCCACATGGCGGTCGCGGTGTGGGAGTGGGGCGCCTATTTCGGCGTCGAGCAGCGGATGAAGGGCGTGAAGCTGGCGATGGCGGAATGGCGCCGGCCGGACCCGCGCACCGCGCCGACCGCGAGCAAGGCCGCCGGCCTCTACATGATCGGCACGCTGTCCAAGCACGCGGCCATGGACCAGGGCGCGGACGACGCGCTGATGCTCGACTGGAAGGGCGACGTCGCGGAGTCCACCGGCGCCAACATCTTCTTCGCCATTGACGGTGAGCTGCACACGCCGACGCCGGTCTGCTTCCTCGACGGCATCACGCGGCGGACGGTGATGAGCCTCGCGCGGCACCGCCAGATCAAGGTGGTGGAGCGCACCATCGCGCCGGAGGAGATGAAGAAGGCGACCGAGGTCTTCCTCGCCGGCACTGCCGCCGAAGTGACGCCGGTGCGGCAGATCGGCGACCTGACCTTCACGCCCGGCCAGATCACCGAGACGCTGATGAAGGACTACGACGCCCTGGTGCGCATGACGCCGGAGGAGGTCGCGAAGCGCGCCGCGTGAGGGTGAGGCGCCGCCGCCGGCCGCCTGGCTGTGCGGCTGGCGGCGATCGGCCGCGTCATGGCTCTCCTGCCTTCGCCGCCGCTGGACCGCCCGCGCCTGCGCTGATCGGGGCGGCCGGCGGCAGAGCCACGACCGGTCGGTCGGTCGCCTGCGCCTTTCCACGACGGCTGCCAGCGTGACCGCCTTTCCCGCCCTGAGTCGCGGTCCCCAGCATCAACGGGCGCTTTAATCCAGATCTGCAACGGGATCGACTACCGCCCCCGGCCGACGCCTTCGCGGCCTACCTCCGCGAGCAACGGGAAGTTCCTCAACATCATCCGCCGGGCGAACATCCGGCTGGAATAGCGGCGCGCCGAGAGGTGTGCGGGCGGGCGCGTCAGGCGAAGGCGCGCAGGGCCAGGTACAGCCCGAGCGCGAGCAACGCGGCCTGCACCGTGCGGCGGAACAGGGTCTCGGACAGCCGCGACCGCAGCCGCTGCCCCGCCGCCATGCCGAGGAAGGCCGGCACCAGCCCGACGAGCGCGGTCAGGCCGCTTTCGAGGGCGAGCATCCCGTGGCGCGTCAGCCCCGCGCCGAGCGGCAGCGTCGCCGCGAGCACGGCGAGGGCGAATCCCTGCACGAACTGCGCCGGCGGCAGACGCAGCGCGGCGAGCCAGGGCGCCGCCGGCACCAGGAAGCTCCCCGTCAGGCCGGCCAGCAGGCCGGACGCGCCGCCCATCACCGGATGCAGCCAGCGCTCCCGCTCCCTTCCGGGCGGACGCCATTGCGGGCCGAACAGGGCGAGGGCGGAGGACGCGACGAGCAGCACGCCCAGGAGACCGGAGAGCAGCGCCGCATCCGACCGGGCGAGCACGCCGACGCCGAACCAGGTCCCGACCATGGCCGCGAGGATGAAGGACCAGAGGCGCCGCAGGCTCGGCCACAGCGCCCCGCCCGCGAGGGCCTGCCAGACATTGGTCGCGACCGCCGGGAACAGGACCAGCGCCATCGCCTCCGGCAGGCTGCGCGTCAGGACGAGCACGCCGAGGGTGATGGTCGG
>JADGHI010000646.1 GCA_019689515.1 Acetobacteraceae bacterium
CGCCCGCGCGGGCGGGGTCTTGCAAGCCGCGCGCGTCCGCGCTGCTCTGGGAGAACCGTTCGACCACACCGCACCTTCAGGGGGAACCGCGCCATGGCCGCCGCCGCGCTCAAGCTGATCACCTTCGCCGACCGGAAGGGCACGCGCGTCGGCGCCCTGGTCGGGGAGGACAAGGTGCTCGACCTCGCCGCCGCCTGGGCCGGCAACGTCCATGCGCCCTGCGCCCACGATATGCTGACGCTGATCGAGGCCGGGCCGCCGGCCCTCGCCGCCGTCAAGGCGCTCGCCGCCAATGCGCCCGCCGCCTTCCTGCTCGACCGCGCGGCGGTGACGCTCAAGGCGCCGATCCCGCGCCCGCGGCGCAACGTGTTCTGCGTCGGGCGCAACTATATGGAGCACGTGGCGGAGGGCGACCGCACCCGCGGCATCACCCAGAGCGAGCCACCGAAGTACCCGCAATTCTTCACCAAGGCCCCCGATTGCGTGATCGGCCCCGAGGAGACGGTGCCGTCGCATGCCGAGGTGACGAAGTGGCTCGACTACGAGGTCGAGCTGGCCGTGGTGATCGGCAAGGAAGGCCGCGACATCCCGAAGGAGCGCGCGCTGGAGCACGTCTTCGGCTACACGATCGGCAACGACGTGACGGGCCGCGACCTGCAGCGCCGGCACGGGCAGTGGTTCAAGGGCAAGTCGCTCGACCGCTCCTGCCCGCTCGGCCCCTGCATCGTGCCGGCGGAGGACCTGGACGTGTCGGACGTCGGCATCCGGCTCTGGATCAACGGCGAGAAGCGGCAGGACAGCCGCACGAGCAAGATGATCTTCGACGTGAAGGAGATCATCCACCAGCTCTCGGCCGGCTTCACCCTGAAGCCGGGCGACGTGATCCTCACCGGCACGCCGGAGGGCGTGGGCTACGCGATGCAGCCGCCGCAGACCCTCAAGCCTGGCGACGTGATGGAGCTGGAGATCGACGGCATCGGCCGCCTGCGCAACACAATCGCCGGCGCGGGCTGACGCCGGCGCGACCCCGTTCGGGCGGGCCGCTGGGGCGCGACCCAGGCGGCCCCCCGCGGCGCCCGGAGCGGCTGCCTAGAAGGGCAGCGGCGCGCCGGCCCGCATCAGGTCCCGCATGCGCTCGACCTGGGCTTCGGGCAGGCCCAGATGGCTGGCGTTGAAGATGCCCGGATCCGGGGTGTGGATCAGGTAGGCCTGCGCCTCGTTCATCATCAGGTCCTCGTCGCCGGTGTCGTAGCCCTGCGCGTCCAAGAAGCGGCGGAAGGCGGCGCGTTCGGCCTCGGTGAAGCCCTCGCGCCAGACGCGGCGGACATGGGCGGCGTAGGCAGGCAGGGTGAAGTAGTGGCCGTGTCCGAGCTCGTGGCGCAGGATCGCCGCGCGCGTCGCGGCATCCATCCCCGGCCCGGAACCTGCGACGGAGATCAGCGCGATCTCGTCCCCTTCGGGCACCAACCGGCGAGCGCGCTCGAACTGCGCGCGGACCCAGACCTCGAGCGGGTTGAGCGCGATGCCGTCACGCTCCGCCAGGGCGAAGAAGCGCGCCAGGTCGGTGCCGCGGTAATCGTGGCCGTAATACCAGGTTTCCGGCGTATCGCGGCTGCGCGCGATGGCGGCGACGAGCTCGATGTCGCTCAGCAGCCGGTCGCGCGGCAGCCCGACCTTCTCGATCAGCGCGGCGACGCGGTTGAGCGCCGCGCCCTGGGCAGCCAGGTCGGGGAAGTCCAGGACAAAGACGCGGGGGTTTGAGGCGAGGCGGAGCAGGGTCGGCACGGCGGCGCGGTGGGCGAGGATCTCCGCCTCGGCCAGCAGCGGCGGCCCCCGCTCGGCCGGCGGCTCGCCCGGGCGGGCCCGCGGCGTGACGACCGCGGCGCTGAGCTGGGGTGCTGCCGCCGGCGGCGACGGGGCCTGCGATGGAGGAGGTGCCGGCTCGCGCAGGGCGAGCCAGAGCGCGACGGCACCGAGGGCCACGCCGCCCCCCGCAGCGGCGGCAAGGAACCGGGCCGTGCTGCTACGCATTGTAGCCGCCGCCGCGCTGGCGGCGGGACCGCTCACCGGCGTGGCGCTGCTGGAGGCCCCGGACGTGGCGGCGCGCGGCGGGCCGGTGAACGCGGGGGGCACCGCCGCCCGCATGGCGCTCCCGCAGGGCGCGGCGCTCCGCCCACGCACCGAGGCCGCTATCGCCGCGCCGTTCAGGCGCACGGTCGCGTCCGGATCCTCCGGCATCCCCCCTCGTCCCCCGCGCGCACTCCTCTTCCGTGGTGCGCCGGTCAGCTACCGATGTTCAGGATCTGGACGCGCCGGTTCCGCACCTCCGGCACGCCCTTGCCGGTCGGAACGAGGAGCTGGGTTTCGCCAAGGCCGACCGCCTCGAGCCGCGCCGGATCCACGTTGAAGCGGCGGATCAGGTAGTCGCGCACGGCGGCGGCGCGGCGCTCGGACAGGATTTGGTTCATTTGCGCGTCACCCACCGTGTCGGTGTGCCCCTCGATGCGGAAGCGGTAGGGCGCAAGCTCGGGCGAGGTGAGCGCGCGGCCGAGCGGGGCGAGAGCGGCTTCCGC
>JADGHI010000647.1 GCA_019689515.1 Acetobacteraceae bacterium
GCCCGCTGGCGCCCCGGCCCGGGCGAGCCCGAGAAGGCTACCGAATGGCGCCGCCCCGACGACGTGCGGGTGCGTGTGCGGGTGCAGACGGGCGCCAACGGCACGGTCGTGCGGAGCACCGAGCTGAGCGAGTCCTCCGCCCACGGCGAGGCCGGGCTTGGAGCGGCATGGCGGGCGCAGCAGGTCGCCCTCGACCACATGACCGACGGGGTGGCGCTCTGGGACGCCGGCGACCGGCTCGTCCTGCTCAACCGCCGCGCCGCCGAGCTCCTCGACCTCCCCACGGACCTCACTCGCCCCGGTACCGCCCTGCGCACCGTGATGCGCTTCCAGGCGGCGCGCGGCGACTTTGGCCCGCCGCCGCAGGACGAGTCGGAGATGGAGGCGCTCTGCGAGCGCCACGCCGCGCGACTGCGGCATCCCGATGGGGATCGCCCCCTGTGGCACGTCCCGGGCGGGGCCTGGCTGGAAGTCGAAGCGACGCCGCTGCGGGAGGGCGGTCTCGTCCTCGTGTTCCGCGACGTCACGACATCGAAGCGGCGCGAGGCGGAGCTTGAGGAGGCGATCGCCCTCCACCGCCTCATCCTAGACAGCACCACGGATGGCGCGGGCCTGTTCGACCGCGACTTCCGCTGCCGCATCATCAGCCGCCAGGCACTGCGCCTGCTCGACCTGCCGCCGGAGCTGGCCCGGCCCGGCGCCGACGGGCGCGACATCCTGCGCTTCCAGGCCCGGCGCGGAGATTTCGGCCCGGTCCCCGCGCCCGGCGACGAAGCGGCGCTGGAAGCGATGGTCGAGGAGCGCATCCAGTGGATGCGCCAGCCCGGCGGCACGCGCCATCTGCGTCGCACCGCCGCCGGCTGCTGGGTGGAAGTCACGACCCTCGGTGTCGCCGACGGGGCGCTGCTCGTCATCTGCCGCGACCTGACGGCGCTGAAGGAGCGTGAGGCGGAGGCGGAGCGGGCACGCGCGACCCAGGCCCTGGTGCTGGAGAACACCAGCGACGGCCTGCTGCTATGGGATCGCGAGTTCCGCGTCCGTCTGGCAAATCGGCGGATCGCCGAACTCTACGGCATCCCCGAGGAGATGGTGGCACCCGGCGCGGACGGGCGCGAGATCCTGCGCTTCATGGCGCGGCGCGGCGACTTCGACCCAATGCCGCAGGGCGAGGCGGCGATCGACGCCTATGTGGAGCGGCGGGTGGCGGAGATCCTCCATCCGATCGGCACCGAGCCGGACCTGCGGCGCACGCCGACCGGCGCCTGGGTCCAGATCACCCGTGCCCCCCTGCCCGACGGCAGCGTGCTCAACACCTACCGCGACGTGACGCGGCTGAAGTCGCGCGAGGAGGAGCTGCACGCCGCGCGCTCGATGCAGCAGCTCATCCTCGACCACATGACGGACGGCGTGGTGCTGTGGGACCACGACTTCCGCCTGCTGTTCTACAACCCGAAGGCCCTCGAGCTCGGCGAGTTCCCGCCCGGCCTCGCCGCCCCTGGCGTCTCGGTCCTCGAGGTGATGCGCTACCAGGACCTGCGCGGCGACTTCGGCCCGCCGCCGAAGGACGAGGCGGAGCTGGAGGCCCGCGTGCAGCGCCGCGCTGCGGTGCTGCGCCAGCCGGACGGCGCAAGCTACATCCGCAGGAGCCCCTCGGGCAGGTGGATCGAGGTCAAGACGACGCCGGTGCCCGGGGTCGGCCACATCCTGGTCTATCGCGACGTCACCGTGCTCAAGCAGCGCGAGCAGGAGCTCGCGGAGGCGCGCGCCACCTACCAGCAGGTGGTGGACAGCATGACCGATGGCGTCGTGCTGCTCGATCGCGACCTCAACATCCGCCTCGCCAACCGCCAGGCACGGCAGTTCTACGACATGGAAGGCGGCAGCGGGCGCGGCTTGGGCTCGATGCGCGAGGTGCTGCGCTTCATGGCCGAACGCGGCGACTTCGGCCCGAAACCCGCGACCGAGGAGGAGCTTGAGGCGCTGGTCGCGGAGCGCGCCGAGCGGCTGCGCCGGCCCGGCCTCGAGCCGAAGCTGTTCCGCAGCTCCAAGGGCTACTGGATCGAGATCAACCGGCTCCCGCTCGACGACGGGGGCATCCTCACCATCTATCGCGACGTCACGCGCCTGAAGGAGCGCGAGGAGGAAGTGGCGCGCGCCCGCGACGAGGCCGAGCGGGCGCGTGACGCCGCAGACGCCGCGCGCCGCAAGGCCGACGCGGCGGCGGCCGCGCTGACGGCGACCATCGAGAGCATGAGTCAGGGGCTGATGATGCTCGCCCCCGACCGGACGCTCCGGGTGATCAACCGCCGCGCCATCGAGCTGCTCGGACTGCCGCCGGACTTCGCGGTGCCGGGCCGGCACATCCGCGAGCTGCTCGACTGGCAGATCGGCGCGGGCGAGTTCGAGAAGGCGCCCGAAGTGCACGAGCACGCCCTGCGCGACGTCGAGGCACCCACCTTCCGCGCCGGCACCTACGAGCGCGAGCGGCCCGACGGCACGGTGCTCGAGGTGCGCTCGGAGCTGATGGCCGATGGCGGGCTCGTCCGCACCTTCACCGACATCACCGAG
>JADGHI010000648.1 GCA_019689515.1 Acetobacteraceae bacterium
GACCCACCTCTGACCCCGCCCGCCAGCCTCTCCATCCTGCCGGAGCGCGAGCGCCGCTTTGTCGAGAGCCAACGGGTCGGCCGGCTCGCCACCGCCGACCGCGCGGCGGTCCCGCATGTGGTGCCGGTCTGTTTCGCCCTCTCGGGCGATTCGCTCTACGTGACGGTGGACGAGAAGCCGAAGCGGCGGCCCGGCGCCCCGCTGAAGCGGCTGCGCAACATCGCCGAGAACCCGGCCGCAGCCATCGTCTTCGACCGCTACGACGAGGACTGGACACGGCTCGGCTGGGTGATGCTGCGTGGCCGGGCGGAGATCCTGGAGGCCGGGCCGGAACATGACGCCGCGCAGGCCCTGCTGCGCGCCCGCTACCCCCAGCTCGCGCCGATGCGCCTCGCCGACCGGCCGGTGATCGCGCTGCGCATCACGCGGACGGTGAGCTGGGGCGACCTCTCCCCGAGCGCTGATTCATCGCCGCCGTATCACGCCGCTGGCTTCGGCCAGCGCACGGCGACGAGGGGCAGGACCCGCTCGACCAGCAGCCGCGTCTGCGCCAGCACCTCCGCCTCGTCCGCGCCGACCGGGCGCAGGACGAATTTCGACACGCCCACCGCGACGTATTCGCCGATGCGGGCGAGGATCGCCTCCGCGTCGCCGATCGCGAAATGGGCGAGCGGGTCGCGGCCCGTGCGAGCCCGGTAGGCCTCCATCGCGCGCCGCGGCGCGGGGGCGTCCGGAACGCCGAAATGGAAGGCGAAGCCGGCGCCGTAATGGTCCTCGTCTATGGTCCGGCCCGCCTCGGCGGCGGCGGCGCGGATCGCGGCAAGGATGCGCGCGGCCTCGGCCGGCGTCTCCGGCCCGCCCAGCCAGCCCGTGCCGAGGCGCGCGGTGCGCCGGATCGCGGCCTCGGAGCCGCCGCCGATCCACATCGGCAGCTCCGCCTGCACCGGCCGCGGCGCGATCGAGGCGCCGGACAGGCGGAAATGGCGGCCGTGGAAGTCCACCTTCTCCTCGCGCCACAGGCGGGCGATGACCTCCAGCGCCTCGTCGGTGCGCGCGCCGCGGCTGCGCGTGTCGAGGTGGAGCGCCCCCCACTCGGGTGCGAGCGGGCTGCCGATGCCGAAGGCCGGCAGCAGCCGGCCCTCCGAGAGCACGTCGATGGTGGCGCACTGCTTCGCCACCAGCACCGGGTCGCGGAAGGCGAGCGAGAGCACGTTCATGCCGAATTTCAGCCGCCGCGTGCGCCCCACGAGCGCCGCCGCCGCCGTCAGGCACTCCAGGGTGGGCGTCCGCCCGACCAGCCGGTCGGTCTGCCAGAGCGAGTCCACGGCCCCGCTCGCCTCGCACAGATCAACCCAGCGCCAGTAGCCAGCGGCCGTGGCGAAGGGGAATTCGGCGAGGCCGAGGCCGATCGCGACACGGCGGTGCATGACGGCGCGCCCCGCCCTCAGCCGCCCGCCACGGCGAGCAGCGGCACGTACTCGTCGAGCAGCCGCAGGACCGCGTCGCGGTCAAAGTCCGGGACGTCGAACAGGACACGCGTGATTCCCGCCTCCCGATAGGCAGCCAGCGCCGCCGCATCCTGCGGCCCGCGGAAGACCGTGACCGTGAGGCCCGCCGGGTCTCGCCCCGCCGCTTCTGCCACGCGCCGCAGCCGCGCCATCGCCTCGCGCGCGTCGAAGTCGTCCCGGCCGGCGCGAGGGATCCAGCCGTCGCAGAACTCGACGACGCGACGCAGCGTGTGGTCGGTCTCGCCACCCAGCAGGATCGGCGGATGCGGGCGCTGCGCCGGCTTGGGCCAGGACCAGACCGGGTCGAAGTCCACGAATTCGCCGTGGAATTCCGCCTCGTCCTGCGTCCACAGCGCCTTCATGGCGAGGACGCGCTCGCGCATCACCTTGAAGCGCGTCGCGAAGCGCGTGCCGTGGTTCTCCATCTCCTCGGCGTTCCAGCCGGCGCCGATGCCGAAGAGGAAGCGGCCGCCGGAGAGCCGGTCGAGGCTCGCCACGGCCTTCGCCGTCACGATCGGGTCGTGCTGCGGCACGAGGCAGATCCCGGTGCCGAGCAGCAGGCGCCGCGTCGCGGCTGCGGCGAAGGAGAGCGCGACGAAGGGATCGTGGGTGTGGGCGTAGCGCTTCGGCAGCTCGCCGCCGCCCGGGAAGGGGCTGCGCCGGCTGGTCGGGATGTGGGTGTGCTCGCACACGAACAGGGATTCGAAGCCGCGGTCCTCGAGCGCCCGTGCCAGCTCGGCGATCCCGATGCCGTAGTCGGTGGGGAAGTGGAAGACGCCGATGCGCATGGTCCTGTCCTTCCTGCTCAGGCCCGGACGGCCCCGATCGCCGGCCGGCAAGGTGGCCGACGGCGGACGGCCGGCATCCCCCTGATCCCGGAGGAGGACGCCACGCCGAGCCTAACGCCCCGCGCGGCGCGCCGCACGCCCCTCTCCCGGACCTGACCGGCGCCCGCACGCGCCTCGGAAGAATCCAGCCCATCCCAAGGAATCCCCAAGCCCCTCTTCAAGCTTGGCGCGCCGCGCCCGCGTAGCCTCCACGCGTGTCCTGGGC
>JADGHI010000027.1 GCA_019689515.1 Acetobacteraceae bacterium
GGATCAACCCCGCAATGCGGCAGCAGCGTGCCGCCCATCGGCCGAGGCGAGGACGCGCCCGAGCGGCGCCTCGATCTCGCACACCAGCCCCTCCGCCTCCCAGCGCCGTTCCACGCGCCCGCCGAGCTGATCCCTCGCCGTCGCCTCGATCACCCGTGAGCCGAAGCCCCGCCGCGCGGGCGGGGCCGAGACGGGCGGCCCGCCAAGCTCCTCCCAGCGCAGGCGCAGCAGCCCGGCGGCGTGGTCCGCCCGCCAGGACACCACGACACGCCCGCCGGTGCGGCTCAGCGCGCCGTGCTTCACCGCGTTCGTCGCCAGCTCGTGCAGCGCCATCGAGAGCGCCTGCGTCGCCGCCGGCGTGAGAGTCAGCGCCGGACCGTCCAGCAGGACGCGCGGCAGTGGCGGCGCCGCAGGCTGCCCATCATGGGCCGCCTCGGCGCCGTCCGGTTCCCCCACGCCACTGGCCGGCAGGAAGGCCGCCAACTCGGCCTCGACCAGCGCACCCAGTGGCGCGCCCTTCCAGCGCCCCTCCGCGAGCAGCGTGTGCGCGCGCGCCAGTGCGGCAACCCGCCCCTCGACGGCGCGTGCATAGGCGTCGGGGTCGTCCTTCGGCGTCAGCCGCAGCGCCGCCTGGACCACGGCGAGCGCGTTCTTCGCCCGGTGGTCCAGCTCGCGCGTCAGCAGCGCCTGGCGCTCCTCGGCGGCCTTGCGCTCCGTGATGTCCTGCACCACGGTCATCATCCGCCGGACCTGGCCATCGGGATCCCGGAGCGGCGCCGCCGTGACACGCACCCAGATCACGCGGCCGTCGCGCCGGCGGTATCGCTTCTCCACCTTGTAGCCGCTCCCCCCGCCGGCCAGTTCCCGGAACAGCGCCTCGTCACTTGCGCGATCCTCGGGATGCGTCAGGTCGCGGATGGACATGCCGCCAAGCAATTCGGCGGCGGAGTAGCCGGTGATCTCGCAGTAGCGGCGATTCACCCGCAGGAAGCGCCCCGTCTCGACATTGAGCTGCACCTGGCCGACTGCCGATGACTCGAAGGTCGCGCGGAACTCCGCCTCGCTCGCTGCGAGCGCCGCCTCGGCCGCCTTGCGCTCGGTCACGTCGAGGTTCAGCCCGAGCAGGCGCAGCGGCCGCCCGTCCGCGGCGTACTCGGCGCGGCCGACGCCCTGGATCCAGCGCACCGAGCCGTCCGGCAGCGGCACGCGGAAGGTGAAGTCGTAGAGCCCGTTCTCGGCGATCGCGCGGGCCTTCGCCGCCTGTGCCGGGCGGTGATCCTCCGGGTGGACGATGCCCGCCCAGAGGGCGGCGTCGAACTCCTCCGGATGGCCCTCGGGCAGGGCGAGCAGGCGCAAGCTCTCGGGCGAGAGGCGTGCGTGCCCGGTCGTGAGGTCGATCTCCCAGGCACCCGCCCCGGCCGCCTCCTGCGCCAGTCGGAGCCGTGCCTCGCTCTCGTGCAGCGCCGCCTCGGCGGCCTTGCGCTCGGTCACGTCGAAATTGACGCCGATCACGCGCGCCGGCCGCCCGTCCGGCCCCTTCAGCACCCGGCCACGCGCCGCGAGCCAGCGCTCCTCGCCGGTGTCGGCGCGGCGGATGCGGTATTCGCAGCGATATTCGCCGTCCCCGTCGAAGGCGCGCCGGAACGCAGCGGCACGCACCGGTCGGTCCTCGGGGTGGAGCAGGGCTTCGAAGGCCGCGTCGTGGTCCGTCACCCCCTCGGGCGGCGGGCCGCACAACCGGTAGGTGGCGGCATCCCACCGCACCACGCCGGTGGCGATGCTCCACTCCCAGATGCCCATGCCGCCGGCCCCAAGCGCCAGCCGCAGCCGCGCCTCGCTCTCGGCCAGTTCGGCCGTGCGCTCGGCGACGCGCGCCTCGAGGCCCTCGTTCGCCGCCGCGAGGCCGCGCTGGCCGTGGCGGACCAGCAGCGCGAGCCCGAGCAGGCCGAGGGTCGCCGGCACGCCGACCGCGAGCTGCCGCGCCACCTCCACTCGCCAGGCGGCCAGGATCGCCGCCCGCGGCCGGCCTGCGACGGCATAGACGGGCCAGCCCTCGACCCGGTGCAGGGCGTAGAGGCGCCGCTCGCCTTTCGGCACCGAGGCCGCCTCGTAGAGCGCGCGCTCGGCCCCCGCGGCGACGGTGGCCATGAAATGCGCCCCTTCCGGAAGCCGCGTCGGACCGTCCTGGCCGGCGGTGCAGGCGAGGACCTCCCCGTCGGTCCTGATCAGCAACAGGACATCGGACCTGCTGCCGGCCAGCCGGCGCAGCCCCTCGGCGATGCGGTTCGGGTAGGCCGCCAGGGTGATCAGCCCGTCGAAGCTGCCCGCCGGCACCCCGCCATTGCCGGTCCGCGTGCGGCGCCGGCTCACCGCGAAGAACAGCGAGCCATCGATGCGGTCCCTGTGCACCTGGCTGACATGGATCGCGGGGGCGCCAGGCTCGCGGAGCGCGAGGAAGAAGTCGCGGTCCGCCGCGAACGGCGGCCCGCGCGGCGTCGGGAAGATCAGGGTGTTGACCAGCGGGTGGCCGTCGCGGTCAACGACGAAGCTCGCCTCGGCCTGCGGCACCTCGGAGACGAGGTGGTTCAGCTCCAGGTGCAGCTCGCGCTCGCGGGCGCGGATCTCGGCGTCGGAGAGGCCGCGCAGCAGGGCGTCCACACGCCCGGCGGCGACCGCGTGGCCGCTCAGCACGCGCTGGGCATGCTCGGCCGCGGCGCCCGCCGTGCGCTTGAGATCGGCCGCGGCGTCGCTCCACGCGTCATGCCAGGCGTTCCAGGCGCCCACGGCCATCAGCGTGAGGGGCAGCGCGACCAGAGCCGCGAGCAGCGCGTCCAGCGCACCGGGCCGTCGGCGGCAGCCTCGATCGCGACGGGGCCTGGCGTCGCCGCCCGACGGGGGCGTCATGCGGCCCCAGGCCTGGGCTCGGCCAGGGCGGAGGCGAAGCGGGTCGGATTGTCTCGGCGGTTCTGCCTCGCCTGACCTGGGCACGGAATTCATTGCGGAGATGCTTCGGCCCTCGGCCAGGGGGTTCGCGGAGCAGCGGACAGGTGCCGCTCCCACCGACGTGAGTTCACGCGCCCCGGCGTGCCCGCACAAGCGGCTCGCCCCCTCCGTCGCTCAAGTGTGCGTGAGCCTGGAACTGTCGCAGTTTGAGGAGTCGGTGCGGAAACGATTGCGGTCGGCCGGCCTGCCGGCGTCCTTCCGGCGTCGCGCCTCCTTCGCCTTGCCCGCCCTTGGGGTGCGGCTATCGCTGCGGACCGCCGCGATGCCGGATGCGGCTCGGAGGGGAGCCGGGCAGCCGGGGGCGGCACAGACCAGCCGGCGCTCCTCGAGAGCCGCCCTCACCGGTGGAGGGCCGCCTCTTGCTGCGGCGACGCTCGACGACGGCGCGCCGATGCGTCGCAGCCCTGACCACACTCACCGATCACGAACCAGGAAGCGACAGGCGGGATGCACCGCAAGCGAGCAACGCGCTCACGCGCCAGATTGCAGTATCGCCTCCGCCTCGTCTGCCTTTGGGTTGCAAGGGGCTCGACCCAAGATCCCGCACGGCAAACTCGCTGGCCGGCCAGCCGTCTGCCCGGGCCGGCGCGCGTCGCAGTGGGGGGGCAACGGTACTTGCCGTCCTTACCCGCGTGGGGCGCGGGTCCAGACATCCGCCGGCGCCTCAGGAACCCACTCTGCGCCGGCCGTCACCGCTTCAGCCGGTGGGCGAGGCCGGGGCCGTCATATGCGGCTCCTCACCCGTCCAGACGGCCAGGTCGTCGATGTTCCGCACCTCGCCGCTCAGGGCCAGCAGGTCGAAGGCGAGAACAGCCGCCATCAGGATGATTCAGGGGAGTTGGGCCCTGAAAGACCGCCGGATTGGCTCGTGCGATTCGAACATATCGTTCTCCTGGCGGCCGGCCCCGGTTGCCACCCGGGGCATCAACGCCGCTCTGCCTGCGCGGGCGTGGCAACGCACGGGGAATCCGGCGGGCGGCCCTTGGCTGCCTCACGATGCGGCGCGACGGTCGCGGCCGTTCCCTCCGAGGGACCATTCGCGGGAAGCCCGGACACGGCATGGCCGGGGGACGCACCGTCGAACGCCGCCCGGGGGCAGCGGGCGGCGTTGTGGTCCGGATGGCATGTCGCGCCCCTGCATACGCAAAGGGATCGGCCACCGCCGACGCGCCGCCCGGACCTAATCAGGGCGGACGGGCGGGCGCCGGACAGGCGGCGCGGCTTCACGGGATCGGCGCCACGCGCGCCCGCCCGGGCCTGCCGCGGGGAGGCTGACCATGGGGGGCCGCGGACGCGCGAGGGATGGGCGGCCGGCGCAGCGGGGACAGGCGCGAAGGCAGCAGGGCTGCGGCGATGATCGGCCGCGCCGCCGCTTCCGCCTCACGGATCGGGCTGTTGGCCGGCTCCGGCTCTTGCTCGCCCTCGCCGCCGTTTCGCTGGCCGGTTTCCTGCTCTACCGGGCCTTGCGCCGCTACGACCTCTCCGAGATCGTCGCCTCGGTCATGGCGATCCCGCCGGCGCGCCTTGCCCTGACGGGCGGGTTCGCTGCCGCGAGCTATCTCTGCCTCACGGGCTTCGACGCGCTCGCCCTGCGCTGTGTCGGACGTCCCCTGCCCTATCCGCGGGTGGCGCTGGCGTCCTTCGTCAGCCTGTCGATCGGCCACAATGTCGGGCTGGCCGCCCTGAGCAGCGGCACCATCCGCTACCGCTTCTACTCGCGCTGGGGGCTGGGCGCCGGGGAGATCGCGAAGGTGATCCTCTACTGCGCGATCACGGTCGGGCTCGGCCTCGCCGCGCTGGGGGGCGCCGCGCTGCTGCTCCGCCCCGCCCTGGCCGAGGAGGTCACACGGCTCGGCCGGCCGACGGTCATGGGCCTCGGCGCGGCCTGCCTCGCCCTGGTGATCGCCTATCCGGTCCTCGCGGCCCTGCGGCGGTGCGCGCCCCTGCGCCTCGGGCGATGGTCGCTGGAGCTTCCCGAGCCGCGGCTCGCGCTCGCCCAGATCGGGATCGGCGCGCTCAACTTCGCCTGCGTCGCCGCCTGCCTGCACCAGGCGCTGCTCACCGCCCGGCCCGACCTGCCCTATCTCAGCGTCGCCGCGATCTACGTGATCGCGAATGTCGCGGCGATCGTCACCCACGTCCCCGGCGGGCTCGGGGTGATCGAGGGCGTGGTGCTCCTCCTGCTGCCGCAGCCCGGGGTGGTCGGCGCGCTGATCGCCTTCCGCGTCGCCTACTACCTGGTGCCGCTCGGGCTCGGGGGCCTCCTCTTCCTGCTCGCGGAGCTGGCGATGCGGCATGGGCAGGCGCCGCCCGTGCAGGAGCCGCGATGATCCGCTCCAAGGACCGGGCGGAGGCCGCGCAACCGGGCGCGAAGCGCGCAAGCCGCCGCCGCCTGGCGGTAAGCACGCTCCTGCGACCGCGGAACCGCGGCCGCGCCTCGGCGTTACGGGGCTGCCGACCGATCGTCGGAGTCCGGGGAAACCCGGCAACCCCGACGGACCGGGCGACCGGGGGCCAGCCTAACCGGCTGGCCCTTCGCCTGTCCGGCCCCTGCTTCCGCGCTGCCATCGCCGCCAGGGCCGCCACGCATCCGCCGTCCCGTGCGGATCGCCCAGGTGCAGGGCCGCCACGGGCTTGCCGAGCAGGCCGGGCCCGTCCGGACAGAGCGGCCGCAGCCGCCGTCGCCCTCCCGCGCCGCTGCCGTCGAGCGCCTCGATGCCCGCGATCAATCCCCCTGCCCCGGTGATCGCTGCCGCCATGCGCGCGGGGTCCACGCCCAGGTAGTGTCCCACCAGCCGCTCGCGGAAGCGGCGGATCGCGGCCGCCACGCGCGCGCCCTCGGGCCCGTCCTCGGGCGCCTCGATCGCGAGGTCGCATTCGGTGTCGTAGCCGCAGGAGCGGTTGTTGAGATTGGCCGAGCCGATGCGGAGCAGCCGGTCGTCCAGGATCGCGACCTTCGAGTGGACGATGATGGTCCGTCCGCCCGGCGATTGCGGCGCATAGGCGCGGAAGCGGCCATATCGGTCCGCCGCGTTCAGGCGGGCGACCAGCGCGTCGCGCGGCGCGTCCATCGTCATCCGGTCGAAGAAGCTCGGGCTCCGCCCCGAGACGACGAGCACGACCTCCGGCCCGTCGGGCTCCGCGAGCCGGGCGGCGAGGGCATCGGCGAGGCGCGATGAGGCGAAGTATTGGTTCTCCAGGTAGATGAAACGGCGCGCGGCGGCGATGGCGGCGAGGTGCAGCGCCTCGATCTCGCGCGTCGCCGGGGCATCGCGGAACCAGGCGGGCCCGGTGCGGGCGATGCCGAGGGCGACCTCCGCCAGGTCGGGGCGCATCGCGTCCTCCTCCGGCCAGAGGTCCGCCGCCGGGGCCGGTTCCGGCGGATCGAGCCGCTCGCCGGTCGCGCGGCGCCAGCGCTCGCGGGCGAGCTCGCCGAGGGCGGCGGCGGGCGCGCCCTCCACCGCCATCGTCACCTCGTGCCGCGGCGCATGCTCCGCGCCGGAGGGCGTGCGTGGTGCGGAGCGGGTCATGGTCCGGATGCTCCGGCGTGTCCCAACGATTGGCCGCGAAGTCGCCGCCGCCGCAGAAGGCGACGGCGTCGTCCACGACCAGCAGCTTCTGGTGGTGACAGGCGCCGGCGGGTGCGCGATCGAGGCGGAAGCACACCGTGCCGCCTTTGAAACAGGCGCGGGCACGCCTTGGCATGAACTCGCGCCAGGCCCCGATGGCGAGCGGCATGTCCCAGATCAACACCCGGATATCGAGCCAGGGGCGCCGGGCGGCGAGCGCGTTCAGGAAGGGGCCGATCTCGTCGGGCCAGTCGCCCGGCGCGTCCGGGGAGAGGCGCGTCCGCGGGTCGAAGTCCCAGCCGAGCAGCAGGATCGAGCGTTCAGCCTTGAGCATCGCGGCCTTCGCGGCGGCGAAGCAGGCCGCGTTGTCGATCAGGAACGCGACGCGCCCCGCCCGCTCCACGCGCCAGCAGGTTTCGCCGGGCCGCAGCAAGGGCCGCGCGCCGCCGGTGGTGCGCGGGGCAGGGAGGACTGCGGTTCGGGGATCGTCCAGCATCATGGTCCTTGCGGCGGCGTCGCTGCGTTCGATACGGAGAAAGGCCGGACGGGGGCTCCGGTTTCGGCTCAGGCTGCCGCCGCACGGTTGCCGGTGCGGATGGTCCGGAACGGGCGGTAGGCGCGCCGGCTGTCACAGCCTCTGGCGGGATGGAGAGACTGCAAGCGGCCGTGATCGCCGCGGGAGCCGCAGAAGCAGGCAGGGCGACAGCCGCGGCACGAGCCGAAAGCGGACGAAGGCTGGTCTATGCGGTCGGCACGCGGGAAACGCGCGGCGTCGCGCCGGCAGAACGTACCGCGACGGTACTGGCGCGCCGAGGCGCGCCGCACTCGGCGTTCCAGGCTACCCCGCCATAGGTGCGCGCGGCATGCGCGGCCTCAACCCAGCGCCGACGACGAGGGCGGGGGGCACACGAGCGGGACGAGGAGGACCGCAGGGGTGGAGGCGACACAGCGAGCCGCATTCAGCCGTCCCCGACCAGTAGCCCCTGCTGCATCGAGCGTGAGAGCGGTGCGTTCAGGCCGACGTCCAGGTGGCTCATCGGCCAGAGCGGCTCGCCGAAGGGCGTGAACGCCCGGAGGCGTGAATCCGCTCTTCTGACAAGGACCTACTGCGGAGTGCCGTTCAACTTCGAACGCAATCCGCTGTAGACGCTGACGCCGATGACCGCGCCGGAACGCGGATCCTGGCGAGGCGGATCACCGGCGTGCCGAAGAACCCAATGATGCCGCCGATGGCGCGGTGGCCGACCGGCGACCAGGCCGGCCGATGGCGCAACCGGAGGGCCGGCCCGCGCACCGGCCCTCCGCTGCGGTCCTACCGGCCGCGGAAATTCGGTAGGCGGCGCTCGGCCATGGCCTTCACGCCCTCGCGGAAATCCTCCGTCTTGCGCAGCCAGTCCTGCTCGACCAGTTCGCGCTCGGTCGCTGCCTCGACCGCGTCGGCGAGGCCGCGACGCAAGGTCTCGCGCGTCGCCACGACCGCGAGCGGGCCGGATTGCGCGATCTCGGTCGCCAGCGCCTCGGCGGCCGAGCGGACCTCGGCCTGCGGCACCAGCAGGTCGGCGAGGCCGATGCGCACCGCCTCGTCGCCGGGGATGCGGCGGCCCGTGTAGAACAGCAGCGCCGCCATCTGCGGCCCGACGAGCCGCGGCAGGGTCGCGGTGAGGCCGAAGCCCGGATGGAAGCCGAGCCGCGTGAAGTTCGCGCTGAACCGCGCCTCCTGGCAGGTGACGCGGAAGTCGGCGACGCAGGCGAGGCCGAGCCCGCCGCCGATCGCCGCGCCGTGCACCGCGGCGACGATCGGCTTCCGGGTGCGGAACAGCCGGCTCGCCTCCTTGTAGAGATGCCGGCGGACCGGGCCGCCGTCCTCCGGCTCGGTGCCCGAGGGGCCGCGGCGGGAGAAGTCGGCGCCGGCGCAGAACGCCTTGCCCTCCGCGGCCAGCACCACGACGCGGATCGCGGGATCGGCGTCGGCTGCCTCGAGCGCGGTGGCGATCTCGGCGATCATCTCGCGGCTGAAGAAGTTGTGCGGCGGGCGACGGAGCTCGATGGTCGCAATGGGACCGGCGGCGGTCACGCCGATGTTTTCGAACCGGCCCTGCTGATCGCTCATGGATCGTCCTCTCGGTGCGTGGGGTGGAGGTGGATGCCGCTCATCATCGCCGATGGCGGCGGGCGAGGAAGCACGCTGACGCGGCGCAAGGCAGTGGTGACGCCTCCTGCGGCGTCGCGGGTTCGTCTTCGCAGCGGATCGGAGCGCCGAGGATCCGCACGTAGCGCCGCGTGACGCGGGGAAACAAGCCTCGCTCCCGCCTGGCGAGGCTGGGCTCCCCCTGCGCATCACGGCGCGGTACGCCCCCGGGTCCACGGCGGGAGGGTCAATCCCCGCGTGCTGCTGCATCGCACGGCGGCTCACACGCCCGGCCTGCCCTCGACCGCTACCCTTCCAGCACCGCAGGCTCCGGCTGCCGCCGCCGGCGCAGGGCGCCGATCACCGCCACGAGCAGCGCGGCGCCCCAGACGACCGGTGCGATCGGCCCTTCGAGGAAGTAGAGGAGGTCGCCCTGGGACAGGATCAGTCCCTCGCGCAGGTGCTTCTCGACCTCCGGCCCCAGGATCAGCCCCACGACCAGCGGCGCCAGCGGGATGTTGCACTTGTTGAAGGCGTAGCCCACCAGCCCCGCGCCCGCGAGCACCCACAGGTCCAGCATGCTGTTGTGCACGGAATAGGCGCCGATGCTCGCGACGATCAGCAGCATCGGCACGAAGAACCAGACCGGGATGCGCAGCAGCGAGACCCACACGCCCACGAGCGGCAGGTTCAGCACCAGCAGCATGACGTTGCCGATGTAGAGGCTCGCGATCAGGCCCCAGAAGATGTCGGGATGCTGCTGCACGAGGAGCGGCCCCGGCTGCACCCCCTGCACCATCATGGCGGAGATCATCAGCGCCCCGATCGGCGTGAAGGGCAGGCCGAGCGAGAGCAACGGCACCAGCGCGCTCGTCGCGGCCGCGTTGTTGGCCGTCTCCGGCCCCGCCGCGCCCTCGATCGCGCCGTGGCCGATCTCCGCACGGTAGCGGCTCACCGCCTGCTCGAGCCGGTAGGAGGCGAAGGAGGCGAGGGTCGCCGCCGGCCCGGGGATCAGGCCGAAGAAGAACCCCACGCCCGTCCCGCGCAGCCAGGGCGCCACGGCGCGCGCCCACTCGTCGCGCCGCGGGAACAGCTCGCGGAACCGGACCTTCACCAGCTCGCCACGGCGGAGCGACGTCTCGACCAGGCTCAGGATCTCGGCGATGCCGTAGAGGCCGACGACGACCGGCACGAGGCCGATGCCCTCGGTCAGCTCCAGCACGCCGAAGGTGTAGCGGTTGTGGCCGGTGACCGCCTCCTGCCCGACCGTGCCGAGCGCCACGCCCAGCAGGCAGGAGAACCCGGCCGCGGCGAAGGAGCCGCCGGAGATGCGCGAGAGCACCAGCAGCCCGCCGGCCGTCAGCGCGAAGAACTCCGCCGGGCCGAACAGCAGCGCGACGGAGGCGAGCACCGGCGCCGCGAACAGGACGCCGAGGATCGCCAGCGTCGCGCCGACGAAGGAACCGACCGCGACGATCGCCAGCACCGCCCCGGCGCGTCCCTTCTGCGTCAGCTTGTAGCCGTCGATCGCCGTGACGACGGAGGCGCTCTCGCCCGGGATGTTCATCAGGATGGCGGTGGTCGAGCCGCCATACATCGAGCCGTAGAAGATGCCGGCCATCATGATCAGGCCGGTCGTCGGGTCGAAGGCGAAGGTCAGCGGCAGCACCAGCGCGACGCCGGCGACCGGCCCGAGGCCCGGCAGCACGCCGATCACCGTGCCGGCCAGCGCCCCGGCCAGGGCTGCCATCAGGTTCTGCGGCTGCACCGCGACGGAGAGGCCGAAGAGGAGGCCTTCAAGTGCGCCCATCGCGCTACATCCCCAACCAATAGCCAAGCTCGCCGCGCGGCAGCGGCACCTGCAGCAGGCGCACGAAGAGGAACTCCGCAGCGGCGGCGAGCGCCACCCCCGCCACCGCGGCGGCCGCCCACCCGCCGCCGCGCAGCAACCGGATCACGGCCGTGGAGAGGAGCGAGGCCGAGATCAGGTGGCCGATCCAGGGCATCGCGACGAAGTGCAGCGTCAGCGCGACGAGCACGAGCACGACCCGCCACGCCTCCTCGCCCGCCGGCAGGTCGAGGCGCGTGCCGTCGTCCTGCATCGCCCAGCCCTCCCTGAGCAGGGCGAGCGCAACGAGCGCGAGCAGGGGGCCGACCACCAGCGGGAACAGCCCGGGCCCCGGCAGGTCCGCACTGCCCAGCGGCAGCTCGAGCCCGACGGCGATGTAGGCGGCGGCCAGCAGCAGTCCGAGCAGGCCGATCGCGGCCCGCCCGGTGCGCAAAGTCGGAGCGGCCACGGCGGATCAGGAGCGCTGGTTCAGGAAGGCGAGCAGCTCGCGGAAGGTTTCCTGGTACTCGACCAGCTCCGCCTTCATCGCATCGCCCGCCTTCGGGTCCAGCGTGTAGCCGTTGCTGCGCGCGAAGGCGGTGAACTCCGGCGTGGCGACGGCCTCGCGCGAGGTCTGCGTCAGCTTCTCCTGCACCTCGGCCGGCAGGCCCTTCGGCGCGATCACGTAGTAGGCGGCGGGCAATGTCACGTCGTAACCGGCCTCGACCGAGGACACCGCCTCCGGGAACATCTCGTACCTGCCGCGCTGGAAGACCGCGAGAATGCGGATATTCCCCGCCTCCACCTGGCCCTTGACCGAGGGGCCGAAGCCGCAATTCGCCTCGACCCGGCCGCCGAGCAGGGCGAGCAGCGCCTCGCCCCCGCCGCCCGTGAAGGGCACGGTGGCGATCTGCACACCGGCCTTGCGGTTGAGCTGCTGGATGGTGAGGTCCGGCGTGGTCCGGAGGCCCGAGACCGAAGCACGCACGCGCCGCGGATTGGCGCGCACATGCGCCATGAACTCCTCGAAGCTGCGCCACGGCGCATCCGCGCGCACGGCGAGCACGGGAGGCAGGTCCACGAGCTTCACCACGGAGGTGAAGTCGTCCGCGCTGTTCCAGGCAAGGCCGCGGTTGATCAGCGGCTGGAACATCAGCGAGGAGTTGGAGCCCAGCCCGATCGTGTGCCCGTCCGGCCGCGCCCGGATGACGGCGCCGGTGCCGATGGTGGCGCCGCCGCCCGGCCTGTTCTCGACCGCGATGTTGACGCCGAGGATCTTCTCGAGCTGTGCGCAGAAGGTCCGGCTGACCGGATCCGTGGAGCCGCCGGGGGCATAGGGCACGATGAAGGTCATGTCGCGCGAGGGCCAGGCCGCGGCGCGCGCCAGGCGAGACGCGGCGCCGAGCGTCGCGGCGCCCGCGGCAGCGGCCAGCAGGCCACGGCGAGGCAGGGAGAACCGGTTCATCCTGACGACCTCCATGTTTATTTCGCTGTTTGCGCTGCGGTTGCTTGCGGCATATCGGCGGGTGGGGCAAGCCCGCGGGGTTCCGCCGAGTGTCCGGGACCGGCCGCCGCGAACGGAGTGCTCGGGCGGGTGATGCGTCCGAAGGCGCGCCGGCCAGAACTGCCGCGGCGCCGTAGCGAAGGATGGCAGGGCGCGCAGGCGCAGCGCGCGACGACGGGCGTGTCGTGCGTCCGGAACCGCCCTGTGCCCCGGCGTTCCGGCGCGGCGCCAGCCTGGCGAGGGCACAGCGCGGCGCCCGTCCCCCTGTTCAAGCCGGGCGGACGGCCGCACACTTCGCGGAGCAGCAGTCTTCCGTCCGTGCAGGAACACCCTGTTGGCCGCCAGGAACGAGCCCCTCCCTCGCCCCGTGCGCATCGCCGCGGATGTCGGCGGCACCTTCACCGACCTTCAGGTCTTCGACGCGCGCACGGGGCTCGTGCACGCCTGGAAGACTCCCACCACGCCGGACGACCCCTCGATCGGCCTGATGACCGGCGTTCGGGAGGCGGCGGAGCGCTTCGGCTTCGCCCTCGCCGATGTCGGCCTGCTGCTGCACGGCACGACGATCGCGACGAACGCCGTCCTGGAGCGCCGGCTCGCGCGCGGCGTGCTGCTGACCACGGCGGGCTTCGAGGATGTGCTGGAGATCAACCGGCACGTCCGCCGCGACATCTACGGCCTGGCGCCCGACCCCGTCCCGACGCTGGTCCCGCGCGACCGGCGCCTCGGCGTCATGGAGCGGATGCGCGCCGACGGCACGGCGGAGCGCCCGTTCGACGAAGCCGGCTTCCCGGCGCTGCTGGCGCGCATCGAGGCGCTGGAGGCGGAGTGCGTCGCGGTCGCGCTGCTCAACAGCTACGCCAACCCGGCGCATGAGCGGTGCCTCGCCGCCCTGCTCGCAGCGGCGCGACCCGATCTTCCGGTCTCCCTCTCCTGCGAGGTCAGCCCGGAGATCCGCGAATATGAGCGGACCTCCACCACCGTCCTCAACGCGCTGCTGGTGCCGGTGGTGAAGGCCTATCTGGACCGGCTCGAGCAGCGGCTTGGCGAGGATGGCTTCCGCCCGCTGGTCTTTCTCGTCCAGTCCAATGGCGGGGTCTGCAGCCTGCGCACCGCGGCGGAGCAGCCGGCGCGGCTGCTGCTCTCAGGTCCCTCGGGCGGGGCGCTGGCGGCGGGGCGGCTGGCGCATCTGCTGTCGAGGCCGAACCTGGTCGCGGTGGACATGGGCGGCACCTCATTCGACGTCTCCGTCGTGCAGGACGGCCGCGTCTCGGTCGTGACCCAAGGGGAGATCGACCGCCTGCCGGTGCGCCTGCCGATGGTGGAGATGCGCACCATCGGCGCGGGCGGCGGCTCGATCGCCTCGGTGGATGCCGGCGGACGGCTGACGGTCGGCCCGCGCAGCGCCGGGGCGAAGCCCGGCCCGGTAGCCTATGGCCGCGGCGGGACGGAGCCGACCGTGACGGACGCCAACCTCGCCCTCGGGCGGCTCGATCCGGACTACTTCCTCGGCGGGATGATGCGGCTCGACATGGCCGCGACGCGCGCAGCCATCGCGGCGAAGGTCGGCTCCCCGCTGGGCCTGCCGCTCGAGCGCGCGGCAGAGGGCGTGCTGACCGTCACCAACGCCAATCTCGGCGCCGCCATACGCCTGTCGCTGTTCGAGAAGGGCCTCGACCCGCGCGACTTCGCGCTGCTCTCCTTCGGCGGCGCGGGCGGGCTGCACGCGACGGACGTGGCGGCGGAAATCGGCATTTCCGAGGTGATCTTCCCGCGCGATCCCGGGACGCTCTCCGCCTACGGCATCCTGTTCTCGGACCTGGTGCAGGACATCGCGCGCTCCCGCGTCATGCGCGCGGAGGCCGGCGCGCTGCCGGCGATCGCGGAGGCGGTGGCGGCCCTGCGCGCCGAGGCCGACGCCCGCCTGGCGCGCGACGGCATCCCGCCGGCGGAGCGCAGCATCGAGGTCGCCGCGGACATGCGCTATGCCGGCCAGGCCTTCGAGCTGCTGATCCCCTGGGGCGAGGTGACGGTGCCCGACGCGGCGGCGCTGGCGCGCTTGGTCGCCGCCTTCCACGCCATGCACCGCCAGCGCTTCAGCTACGCCAACCCGGACGAGCCGGTGGAGATCGTGACGCTGCGCGCCATCGCTACCGGCCGCCTGCCCAAGCCCGAGGTCGGCGAGCCGCGCCCCGTCGCGAGGCCCGCGCGCAAGGGCACGCGCCGCGTCTTCGAGGACGGCGCGTGGCGCGATGTACCGGTCTGGGACCGCGAGGCGCTGACGCCGGCCGACTGCATCGAGGGACCCGCCCTGATCGAGGAGCCTTTCGCCACGCACTGGATCGGCCGCGGCTGGACCGCGGTCCTTGGCCCCGCCGGCGCGCTGGTCGCGACGCGCCCGCGGCGCGCGGCTTAGGAGGCCCGCATGTGCCCGGCAACGCTCGGCCCGATCGAGATCGAGGTGATCCGCAACGCGCTGACCGCGGCCGCGGCGGAGATGGACGTCACCATCTGGCGCACCAGCCGCAGCACCATCGTCCGCGAGCTGCTGGACTACTCCACCGCCGTCTTCGACGCGGAGGGCAACAACGTCGCCCAGTCCGCGCGCATCCCACAGCACCTGAACTCCATGGGTGCCGCGCTGCGGGCGCTGCTCGACCGCTTCGTGGATCCGGCGCGGTGGGGGCCGGAGGACGTGGTCGTTACCAACGACCCCTATTGCGGCGCGCAGCATCTGAACGACGTGCTGGTGTTCAAGCCCGTGTTCCACGAGGGCGTGCGCGTCGCCTATGTCGGCGCACTGTGCCATCACATCGACATGGGCGGCATGGCCCCGGGCAGCTACGCCGCGACGGCGACGGAGGTCTTCCAGGAGGGCCTCCGCATCCCGCCCCTGAAGCTGATCGAAGACGGCCGGCTGAACCAGGCGGTCTGGGCGATAATCGGCCAGAATGTCCGCAAGCCGGCGCTGATGCTCGGCGACCTGCAGAGCCAGCTCGCCAGCCTCGATGTGGGCGCGGCCGCCATCCGCCGCCTCGCCGCGCGCTACGGCGCGGCAGCGATGGTCGAGGCCTGCGTGCGCATCCTCGACATGAGCGAGGCGGCGATGCGCGCCGCCATCCGCGCCATGCCGGACGGCGTCTACGAGTTCGAGGACTTCCTCGACGACGACGGCGTGTCGGGCAAGCCTGTCCGACTGCACGCACGCCTCACCGTCGCGGGCGACGAGATCGAGGTGGACCTGACCGGCTGCGCCGACCAGCAGCGCGGTCCGGTCAACTGCACCCCGGCCATGTCCAACTGCGCCGTGTACTACGCCATCATCGCCGCCACGGACGGCGCGATGCCGGCCAATGCGGGCTGCTACCGCCCGATCCGCATCCGCCACCGCGAGGGAAGCGTCACGAGCTGCCGGCCGCCCGCCGCGGTCGCGCACCGCGTCGCGGTGACGCACCGTCTGGCGAACGTGCTGTTCGGCGCGCTGCACAAGCCCCTGCCGGACCGCATCCCTGCCGCCTATTACGGCGGCAGCTACGTCGCCACCTTCCAGACCGTGGCTGAGGACGGCCACCGCGAGGTGCTGGTCGAGATCGAGATCGGCGGCACCGGCGCGCATCCGTCGAAGGACGGCGTCAACGCCTGGTCCTTCGGCATGCACAACAACGCCAACATCCCGATCGAGATGATCGAGAGCCAGATGCCGCTCTCCATCACCCGCTACGGATTGGTGCCGGATTCCGGTGGCGCGGGGGAGTACCGCGGGGGCCTGGGCCTCGTGCGCGAGTGGCGGGTGGAGAGTCCCGCCTGCGTCTTCACCGCCAACATGGACCGCTTCCGCTTCCCGCCCTACGGCCTGGCCGGCGGGCGGCCCGGCAGTCTCGGCCGGCTGCTGCGCATCCGCGACGGGGAGGAGACCCCGATCCCGCCCAAGAGCGACGGCGTCCTGCTGCGGCGCGGCGACGTGGTCCGGCTGGAGACCTCTGGCGGCGGCGGCTTCGGGGACCCGGCGCGGCGCGACCCGCGGGCCACCGCGCGCGACCGCGCGCTGGGCTATGTGACGGGCTGAGGCGGGGGAAGCGGCGGGCGGAAGCGAGG